>CAJJCN010000095.1 GCA_905182655.1 Flammeovirgaceae bacterium UBA4465 | reverse complement strand
TGGTACGGGTTCAGGGATCATAGCGCTTGCGCTGCATACACATAGACCCAAATGGAAGGTATCAGCTTGGGACCTTTCTCCAGAGGCTCTGGAAATAGCCGAGCGCAATGCGCATCAACTTAAGCTAACCGTTGACTTTGCGTGTTTAGATATTTTGAACAAGGATCCAGATGCTGATCAATATCACGTAATCATCAGTAATCCGCCTTACATACCCAGATCTGAAAAGTCAATGATGGCAGCACATGTGATCGCATACGAGCCTGATTTGGCTCTTTTTGTTGAGGATCATCATCCTTTAATTTTTTATGATGCGATAGCGAAATATGCCCTGAAATCATTGAAAAAGAAGGGAAAACTCTATTTTGAAATCCATGAAGACTTTGCCGATAAAATCAAAACGCTACTGAATCACCTTGGATTTGAAGGGGTAGTTATACACCATGACCTTAATAAAAAAGCACGCATGGCTTCTGCAATACGTGCCTGACAGGTTAGTTAAGTTGGTAAAGGGATTCAATTCATATGGATGATTACCTTTCCACTTACTTTACGATTTATCATTTCTTCTAAACCTTTGGGGGCTTCTGCTAGGGGATAAGTTCGGTGAATATAGGGGTTTAATTCACCTTTAGCATACATTTTCATCAGCTCTATCGTGTTTTTAAGTTGGGCCTTTGGGTTTTTCATAGCAAAGCTTCCCCAAAAAACACCGACCACTTGGCAGCCTTTAAGTAAGGGTAAATTGAGGGGTATCTTTGGGATACTTCCGGCAGCAAAGCCCACTACGAGATAGCGGCCTTCCCATGCAGTACCTCTGAGTGCTGTTTCGGCAAGACCACCTCCGATGGGATCATAAACCACATCGACGCCCTTGCCCTTGGTTAATTCCTTGATTTTCATTTTGAGGTCCTCTTCTGTGTAATTAATGAGCTCCTCGGCGCCATATTTTTTACAAATTTCAAGTTTTTCTTTTGAGGAGGCAGCAGCAATGACATGAGCACCCATAAGTTTACCCAATTCTACAGCAGCTAATCCAACCCCTCCTGAAGCGCCTAAGATCAACAGTGTTTCCCCAGCTTTTATTTGAGCCCGATCTTTCAGGGCATGATAGGAAGTCCCATAAGCCATCATGAATGATGCGCCAATATCAAAACTCATTTGGGGTGGCTTCAAAAAACATCCAGCGGATGAGACAATGACTTCCTCAGCAAACGCACCATGGGGAACAAATCCAAAAACTTCATCTCCTGGCTTTAAGGATTTAACTTCGACACCCACTGTCTTAACAATACCTGCCAAGTCACTTCCAGGAACAAAGGGAAGTTCAGGTTTGTATTGGTAGCGTCCCTGAATGATGAGGGTATCTGGAAAATTGATAGCTGCAGATTTCACAGAGACCAATACTTCTTTAGGCCCGGGTAGTGGCGTCGGCTTCTCTTCTAAGACGAGATCTTTTGGGAGGCCATATTTTTGACAAACTAATGCTCTCATGTGGGGGAATTTAAAAGAGGGAATTTCATTACTTCATAAAACACAAATCTCTGATCAATAGCCATGGAGATGTGCATAGCGATCCAAATGAAAGTTATAATCTCCTAAAAATACTTGCGCAACACGGGCTCTTTTAATAAAAAATCCAATTTCTTCATCATCAGTCATACCAATACCACCATACATTTGAATGGCCTCACTGGTGACTAGTTTTATAGTTTCACCAGCTTTTGCTTTGGCCATGGAAGCCCATAAGGCCAAGGGCTCATCTCCTTCATCTATGGCTTGCAATGCCTTTAAAACAATAGATTTAAGCAATTCAATTTCACAAAACATTTTGGCAGTCCTATGCTGTAACGCCTGAAAGCTACCTATGGCTACGCCAAATTGTTTTCTTTCTTTAATATAGGCAAGGGTCCGCTCAAAGGCTTCTAAGGTACAACCTAGCATTTCAGCAGATAAGCCAATGCGACCAATATCTAATGTTTTATGAAAGGTAGTAGCACCTCCCGATAATATATCTAGGGCAGGACACTGCTTAAATTGGATGTCAGCACTGTTGCGACTGTCCATCATGATCACGCGTTCTTTATGGATGCCGCTGGCGACTGCATTCACAAGAAAAAGATGCACCTCTCCCTGTAATTTGGCACTGACGATAAAATGAGTGGCCACATGCCCATCTAAAACAAAAGTTTTATTACCGGTAATGACATAATGATCGTCTATTTTTTCAGCAGTGGTTTCAATGTGGTCAGGATTGTGATGCTGCAGCTCTTCATTAGCAAAAGCATAAGTAGCATTAGCTAATATAATATCCTTAAAAAGGCTTTTTTTATGTTTTTCGCAACCACCAATTTGTAAAGCCGTCGTGCAGAGTAAAGAGGTGGCTACCAAAGGGGAGGCAGTCAGCGTCCTGCCTGATTCCTCTAGTACTTGCCCTAAACCGACATATCCAAAACCCAGTCCCCCGTATTTTTCAGGGATGGTCAATGAGGCCCAACCGATCTCAGCCATGCCACGCCATAAATTAGTATCATAACCTACGTCGTCCTGAGTATCTCTTAATTTTCTAAGAAGACTCACTGGAGATTTTTCTTTTAGAAATTCTTTTGCAGATGATTTGAGCATCAGCTCCTCTTCATTAAGTATTAATGTCATGGTTAAGAATTTAACTTGGTAAATTAAGTATTTTTTTTGCAATGATGTTTAATTGAACCTCGTGTGTCCCACCTTCAATGGAGTTGCCTTTGCTTCTCAAGAAAGTACGTGCTTCAAAACCATTGGCTGATCGCTCATGCTCCCACTCTAATCCAGAAGACCCCCTCAAGGCCATATTAATTTCTTGTCGTTGGATATTAATTTCTGTGCCATAATATTTAAACATTGAGGATACTGCGCCCGAATGATGACCTGCCTTGGCTTCATCTACGGCTCTAGTCACTGTCAATTCAAAAAGGTGATCGGCCATTTCGTTGCGGGCAACTTCTATTCTGAGGATAGTGTCATTGAGAATACCCTCTTTTAAACCAACTTGTTCTTTGGCAATATCAGAAAGTTTTCTTTGATGACCTGCCATACTTCCAATCATTTGACGCTCATGCGTCAATAAATATTTGGCAATGGTCCAACCCTTATTGAGATCTCCGATTAGTTGGCTTTTTGGAACCTTTACCTGGTTAAAAAAGGTTTCAGTAAAGGGGGATTTTCCACTGATCAATTTAATGGGTCGGGTACTTACCCCTTGCGTTGCCATATCTATAAGTAAGAAGCTGATTCCTTTTTGTTTTTTGGCATTAAAATCCGTTCGAACAAGGGTAAATATCCAGTCTGCTTGGTCACCATAGGACGTCCATACTTTGGACCCATTTACTAAATAATGGTCGCCCATGTCTTCAGCTTTGGTTTGTAGCCCAGCAAGATCGCTTCCTGCATTGGGCTCACTATATCCTTGACACCAACGAACCTTTCCTTTTATGATTTCGCTGAGGTAGTGGAGTTTTTGTATTTCTGTAGCAAATTCTAAAAGTGCAGGACCGAGCATACTAATACCAAAACTGAACAAGGGTTTGCGGCAGTTTAAATGTACCATTTCCTCTTCAATAATTTTATACGCTTTCAAGGAAAGACCCCCACCCCCATACTGCTTAGGCCAATGTGGGGCAATCCATTTTTTGGCCAACATACGCTCATACCAAACCTGTTGATCTTTGCTTTGAAATGAAGGGTTACGCCCACCCCAATACACCTCACTTAAATCAACGATGGGTTCACGCATACTTTTTGGACAATTCTCTATAAGCCAAGCCCGAGTTTCTTTACGAAATAATTCAAGATTTGTAACCGTTTCAGCTTCCATATTCAATTAAATTAGGTTATCAATTTTATTTCTTTTAATGGCCTGTTCAGCGATGATACTGATTTGTTTAATGGTGGTGAGCAGAGAAGCGAATCGAGGATCTTGGGTAAGTCCTTGCTGATACCTATAATATATTTGCTGGATGATCACGGCAATTTTTAATAAGCCATAGACGTAATAAAAAACCGGATTTTCCATGGTTCTACCTGTTTTCAACTCATATTGATGGATGATGTCTTCTCTGGTCAGATTACCAGGAAGGTGAGAGGGGGTAAATTGAAGGCCTTTCATGTCACCCGGATCCCCTGGATTGATCCAATAGCCTAAACTTGTCCCTAAATCCATTAGAGGGTCGCCAATAGTGGCCATTTCCCAATCAAGAACAGCAGATACGGTGGTCCAATCATCCGGGCTGAGTATCAAATTATCATATTTGAAATCATTATGAATGAGGCTTACATGATGGGAGGTCATCCGCTGCTCATTCAGCCATTTGATGATGAAGTCAATTTTTGATAAATCATCCGTTTTGGCTTGATAATATCTCTTGCCCCAACCCGAAATTTGTCTTTCAATATATCCGTCGGGCCTGCCTAGGTCATCCAGTCCTGCACGCTGGTGATCTACTTCATGCAGTTCTACCAGGGTATCTAACCAAGCGGTAGATATTTCCTTCATTTTCTCAGCTTCAGGATGCATATCCTTAGGCATACCATGCCTTAATATGACCCCTTTTACTCTTTCCATTACATAAAAAGGAGCTCCAATAATGGTGAGATCTTCGGTATAATAAATTGGAGTTGGGACTTTTTGATACACAGATTTAAGCCCAGATAAAATACGATATTCACGCCCCATATCATGGCCTGATTTGACTTTTGCTCCTACTGGAGGTCTTCTAAGCACATATTCATTTTCACCCATTGAAACCAAATAGGTGAGATTGGAATATCCTCCAGGAAATTGTTTGACCTTCAATGTCCCAGAGACATTGGGCAGGTGGTCCAAAAGGCATGCTTGTAGCCGAGAGACAGGAAGTCCCTCTCCTGGGCGTGTGGCTATCGCCTTATCGTTCCAGTCCATATTTATTTATCTTTTAATTCTATTTAAATGATCCATCGGGTTAACGGTAATTTTTTAAAATTTGTTTCGCTGTACTGCTTTTGTGTACTTCATCTGCGCCATCGTAGATACGCGCACTCCGTTCCAATCTAAACCAAGCTGCCAACATCGTATCATCGGAGATACCCAAGGCACCATGTACTTGAATGGCTCGATCTAGGACATTTTGCATTACATTGGCACAATAAAATTTAATAATTGAAATTTCAATTCTAGCCTGGGAAGCGCCAAGGGTATCAATTTTATGAGCGGCGTCTCTTACCAATAATCTGGCGGCATTGATTTCGGCCCTGCTTTCTGCAATCCAATTTTGGATGGTTTGTTTATCAGCCAGTGTTTTACCAGGGGTAATTTCTCTCGAAACGGCACGCTTGCACATCATATCAAATGCTCTTTCACAGATACCGATCCAGCGCATGCAGTGATGAATTCTTCCAGGCCCTAATCTTTTTTGAGCAATAGAAAAACCATCGCCTTCTTCTCCCAAAACATGAGTCGAGGGCACTCGACAGTTTTCATATTTTATTTCGGCATGACTGTGCCATCCGGATCCTTCTTCTCCCATCACAGAAATATTACGAATGAATTTAAAGCCTGGATTATCGGTAGGAACAATTATCTGACTGGCCATTCTATGGCGATCATTTCCATGGGGATCACTGACGACCATGACAATGGCAAAAGCAGCACCATCAGCCGCAGAAGTGAACCATTTGTGTCCGTTGATGACGTATTCGTCACCCTCCTTAATAGCTACCGTCCCCATTATGGTTGGATTAGATCCAGGATGATCTGGTTCGGTCATAGAGAAACAGCTTCTGATATCCCCGGCTAGTAGGGGCATGAGGTACTGGGCTTTTTGATTCGCTGTACCAAACTCTATTAAGATTTCCATATTACCTGCATCTGGAGCCTGACAATTGAAGCAGTAATGGCCATAAGGACTGCCTCCCAATAAAGCACTGACTTCACCAAATGCTGCTACAGACAAACCAAGACCTCCATATTCAGTAGGAATTTGAGGAATCCATAGGCCGGCAGCTTTTACTTTTTCTCGTACTTTATCTAAATAAGGGACCACGAGATGCCATGGTTTATTATGATATTCTGCATCCAAAGGGAATATGTGCTCATCTAATACGGCCTGAACTCTGGCCAAGACCTCTTTTAATTTATCATTCATTTTTTTGTTATTTTCCAGTATATGCTTGTGCGATAAATTCGGCTACACAAACAGGTTTTTCAACGCCTTTACATTCGAAGACTACTTTTAGTTTGTAGCGACCCCCTCCGTCAAATTCGTCAAATTCTATCAAGGACAAACGGCCACGCACCTTGCTGCCCGAAAGCGTTGCATGGGGAAATCTCACTTTATCCAAGCCATAATTGACGCCCATGGAGACATCATCTAAACGGTATGTTTCGGAGGCAAATTTAGCAGCAAAAGAAAGTACTAGGAAACCATGTGCTACCGTTTGACCATAAGGCGAATATTTTTTAGACTTTTCTTCATCAATATGAATCCATTGGGTATCCCCAGTGAGTTCAGCGAAGGTGTTGATCTTCTCTTGGGTAATTTGATTCCATTCGGTAAGTCCCAATTCTTTACCGATATGATCTTTCAGATCCGTCAAATGCTTGAAGGAGGTTCCGTAGGGTTTATCTGTCATAATTTTATCTTTTAAATTTATCCTGCGATTAAAAACCCCCCATCTGCGGTAAAGGTTGAGCCGGTACAATAGCTAGATGCATCTGAAGCTAGGAAGAGGGCAAGTCCTGCAATTTCATCAGGTTCTGCCATGCGATTCAAAGCCAAATGTTTAGTAAAGCGAGCCAAGTTTTTTTCATCGGACCACAAAGCTTTACTGAATTTTGTTTTGATTAAACCAGGGCAAATTACATTACTTCTAATTCCTTGTTGGCCCCATTCTTTAGCTTGAGTTTTGGTGAGCATAATCAATCCCGCCTTACTTATACTGTAAAGGCCCAGTCCTGTACTCGGCCTGGCCCCTTCTACAGATGAAATGTTGATGATGGACCCACCCCCTCTTTCTATCATGGAGGGGCGACATAAATTGCTGAGTAAAAAACAGGCACGTAAGTTGATGTTCATAATTTTATCAAAGACCTCACCATCTGCTTGGTCGATAGGCCCATAAACTGGATTAGTGGCCGCATTGTTAACCAAAATATCTATACCACCGTAGTGAGCGACTGTTTGGTCAACGAGCGTTTTGAGCTGAGCCTCATCCCCCACATTGCATACGATGCCATGGGCATTTAAGCCGGCTGCGGTTAGGGCATTCACGGTCTCGTCAATACCCTCTTTTTTTCGACTACTGATTACAACTTTGGCACCTTGCTCGGCCAACGCCAATCCAATGGCAGCTCCGATGCCTTTGCTTGCGCCAGTAATGAGGGCGACTTTTCCTTTTAGTTCAAATTTTTCTTTGATGCTCATATTTCCTTTTTTTATATAGCTAAAGCACCTCCGTTGACATGTAGAGTAAAGGCTGATACGAATCCAGCTTCTTTCGAGGCTAGGAAAAGATAAGCATGTCCAATATCATGAGCCGTACCGATTCTCCCAACGGGAATCATGGCAATACCGGCATCGATTACAGCTTTCGGCATGCTGTCTGACATTTCAGACTTGATAAATCCGGGTGCAACGGCATTTACCGTAATACCATATTTTCCCGTTTCCCTTGCCAAAGATTTGGTGAAGCCAACAATACCCGCTTTGGTTGCGGCGTAATTGGTTTGTCCAAAGGCACCCATGGTACCATTGATCGAGGAAGTATTGATGATTCTGCCATATTTTGCTTCACGCATGATAGGAACCACTACTTTACAGGTATTGAATGCACCTGTGAGGTTGACATTTAATACAGAATGCCATTCTTCATCACTCATTTTCAAGAAAGATTTGTCCCGGATGATGCCTGCATTATTAATCAGGATATCGATGCGGCCGTATTTAGTCATGATCTCAGCCACTGCCGTTTCGACTTGACTTCGCTGGGTAATGTCTACTTTCTGAAAAAAGATATCTCCGCCTTGTTCGGCAATTCGAGCTGCAGTGGGCTGGCCATCTAGGACATCCCAAATGAACACTTTGGCACCTGCTTGGCAAAAAACCTCAGAGGCACCTTCACCAATTCCTTGTGCACCTCCCGTAATGATGGCAACTTGTCCGTCTAATTTCGTCATATTTTTTTTCTTTTTTAATTCAAATTCATACTTCCAATTTAAATAATTTGCACACTTAAAAAGGGCAATTTTTTTTATTGGTAAACTCTACAAATAAAGTAAACATTCCATTTACACCATACTATTTTCGGGATCGAATATTCCCGAATCTTCTTGGAAGATATAGACTATTTCCCCTAGTTTCATCAAATCCCAATATCCTTGTATCGTTGGGGGTGATCCCTCCATCGATCATATTAGCTGACAATAGCAGCAATATTTTTATAAGAATGGGCTTGGGAAGTAAAATTGCAAACGATTGGGCGCCTCTCAGGTCAGGAATACCCAACCAACAAATACCTGCATTAAAGTTAATATTATCTGGATAAGTAGGCAATGGGTCGTTGAAAATTTCTAACGGGGCCACTTGACTCTCCTTCAGCCAAAATTTCTGTGAGGGTTTTACATTGACTTTTGGCTCCCCCTACAATGTTTTTAGGACATTTGCTGCTGCCCCATGTGATTCAATAACTAATTGGAGGAATTTTTTTCATATAGGGTCGCAGGTGAAACCTCACTTGTATATATACCTAATGAATATTATGGTAGGGTAATGGTCAAAGCAATCGTTACTCTTCAAATAAAATAGAGAAAATTATGAGGGGTTACAGATCGCCTATACTTCCATAATTAATTTTCGTTTGCGTATTTGAGGTCTGTTATGTGAATAGTAGAAGTGCGTTTGGTAGTAGAATCTTTCGTAAAAACTGAAATTTATGTGAGTACCGGACAAAATGTTGAGGTAGATTATTTACTTTTAAAAATAGTGGAGACAAAATGAAGAATTATTCAAAAGAGCAAGGGGTAGGACTGAATCAAGAAACATTTACTTTTCTGGAAGGGGGTCTAGTAGATCGCCTGTTGACTCTTGTATTAAATAGCACAGATAAAAAATACCTTACATCCGAAAAGGGTGAATGAAATGGCCTTGCACTGTGCTGCTTGCAATACATCGATCTGGAGGGCGCTTAACCGGAGTATATACAGATCCTATTTTACAGGTAAAATAGGATTTTAAATTTTTTAATTAAGAAGATTAATATGTCATTTAAGGGGAAAGTTATTGTGATTACCGGAGCAGGATCAGGTATAGGAGCTGCAGCGGTGAGGTTTTTTGCCAAAAAAGAGGCATGTGTAGTACTGGCCGATATCTCATTGGAAAAAATGGTAGGTATTTCAGAGTCTATTCCTATGGAATGCATGATTCAAGAAACCGATGTATCAAAATATGAGCAAATGCAAAATTTGGCAGCTGCTGTAATTAAAAAATATGGGCGCATTGATGTATGGGTAAATAATGCGGGTATTGGTCCGGATCACATGCTGAAAACAGCAGATCATAGCTTACAAGATTGGGAACGTGTGATTGCCGTCAATCAGTCAGGTGTATTTTATGGTATGAAGGTAGTGCTACCCGTGATGTTAAAGCAAGGCAACGGAAATATCGTGAACGTCGCTTCACTTGCAGGATTAAGAGCCTCTGGTAACAATATATCTTATGTAGCAAGCAAATTTGCAGTAGTCGGTATGACCAAGGCAGCTGCACTGGAATATGCAAAAAAAAACATTCGGATCAATGCGGTTTGTCCTGGCTACACAGATACTAATATGCTACGTCAACTTTTGGAGGTAAAGCCTGACATAGAAGACAAATTAAAGAGCCATATACCTATGGGTCGTTTTGGAAAAGCGATAGAGGTGGCCACAGCTATAGGTTGGCTGGCCTCAGACGAAACACAATTCATGACTGGTCAAACGTTGGCATTAGATGGTGGAACCTCGCTCTGATAAAAAGCGATCACCTCTGACCCATCGATTAGTTTTGACAGATACCTCTTTGAAAGTGCTTATCTTTACGAATGTAGCGAGGAAAGCCTTTGGTTTAGGATCGATGGCTCCCACTTATTAAGTTGATGAAGTGATCCATCTACGGCTTAGGAGACAATGGATCGGCACAAAAAATGAAAGCATCTTTATGAAATGGAAAGTAACCAAACAAGTAGCATATGGTAACTGAAACATTAAATATCACTAGGAAGGAAAATTATGCCATTGTTCAACTCAGCAGGGGTAAGGCCAATCCGATCAATCATCAGATGGTTAAAGATTTGACTGCGACTTTTGCCTTTCTGCAGGAATCGGCTGAAATGAAAGGAGTGATTCTAACGGGGACGCCTAATTTTTTCTCAGCTGGTTTAGATGTAGTGGAGCTTTATGATTTTGATGAAGATCAGATGAGAAATTTCATGATTGATTTTGGTGCTATGCATGTGCAGCTATCGCGTTTTCCAAAGCCGATGATTTGTGTGATTCCTGGTTATTGTCCGGCGGGTGGAACGGTCATCGCGATTACCGCTGATTATCGCATAATGAACCAAGATCCTAAGTTTTCTATCGGATTAAATGAAATGAAGGTAAACGTTCAAATTACGACAAACCTTATTGAAGCTTACACCTATTGGCTGGGTACAAGTCTGGCCAATAGATATATTCTCGAAGGGAAATTGCTTACGCCTTCCGAGGGCCTAAAAGTGAATCTTGTAGATGAAATATGTCCAGCTGATCAGGTCATGGTGCGTGCAGAATTGAAGTTGCAAGAATTCCTTCAAGCGGATTCGGATATCTTTGGTTACACCAAATCAAAATTGAGGAAAAAATGGTATGCTGGCCAAGAGTTACGGGGTGGAGCAGACCTTGAACAAACACTGAAAGTATGGTGGAAGCCTGAAATTAGAGCCAAAATAGCTTCTTTGATTGCAAGTTTTAAAAACAAAAAAAATGAATAAACAATTATTATTGATGAAAAGGCCTGTTGAATTCCCTTCGGAAGATACGTGGGCATTTACTGAGGAGCAGACGCCCGAACCTAGAGAAGGTCAACTATTAATCCGTCAACACTTGGTTAGTTTGGATCCTGCGATGAGGGGTTGGATCAATGCCTCTAAATCTTATATTGAAGCGGTAGAACTGGGCGATGTTATGCGAGCAGGGACGGTTGGTCAAGTGGTCAAGGCGGTCAATCATCCCAAATTTAAAGAAGGAGATATGCTTTCAGGATGGGGAGGAGTACAACAATTTACCCTCACCGATGGGAAAGGATTCCATAAAATCAATACCGAGCTAGCCGATCCAAAAGTGCATATGAGTACTTTGGGGATGCCGGGAATGACGGCTTATTTCGGTATTTTAGAGGTAGGTAAAATTAAATCGGGGGATACCGTGGTCGTATCAGGTGCTGCGGGTGCTGTGGGCTCTGTAGTTGGTCAAATAGCTAAAATTAAAGGCTGTCGAGTAGTTGGAATTGCAGGAGGCCAAGAAAAATGCCATTATCTTAAAGAAGATTTAGGCTTTGATGAGGTCATTGATTATAAGTCAGGCAACCTTAGAAAAGATTTAAAAAAAGCTTGCCCCGAAGGTATAGATGTGTATTTTGATAATGTTGGGGGTTATACCCTTGATACGGTATTGACCAGAATTAATAGGCAGGCACGAATTGTGATTTGCGGGGCCATTTCCCAATACAATGAAAAAGCAATTCAGGGGCCAACAAATTATTTGTCTTTGCTTGTCAATCGTGCCACGATGGAAGGGATGGTGGTCTTTGATTATGCCAAAAGGTATCCTGAGGCAGTCGTACAATTGGCCCAATGGATGAAAGAGGGTAAATTAAAATCTCGTGAAGATGTTCACGTAGGCCTTGAGTATTTTTATGAAACTTTTTGCCGTTTATTTTCGGGAGAAAAAATTGGAAAATTAATACTAGATATAAAATAATAAACAAGAATATAATAAAAGGGAAATAATGAAAGAAGCATTTATAGTATCTACTGCAAGGACACCCATAGGTAAGGCATATCGCGGCGCCTTGAACATGACCCAGGGGGCCACACTCGGAGGAAGGGTGATCAAGGAAGCCGTAAAGCGTGCAGGAGTAGCTCTTGAGGAGGTTGAAGATGTCATCATGGGTTGTGCGATGCAACAAGGAACTACAGGAGGAAATATTGGTCGTCAGGCGGCATTGGCAGCAGATCTACCGGTCACGGTGCCTGGTATGAGTATAGACAGACAATGTTCTTCAGGCATGATGGCCATCGCAATGGCCGCTAAACAAGTTTTGGTTGATGGTATGCAAGTGGCTGTGGGAGGAGGTATTGAATCCATCAGCTTGGTTCAAAACGAAAAGGCCAATACCCATATGGCGGTGGATAAAGTATTGGTGGCCAAGCACAATCATATTTACATGCCCATGCTGCAAACTGCAGAAATTGTGGCCAAGCGTTATGGCATATCAAGAGATCAGCAGGATGCTTATGGACTTGAGAGCCAAAAACGGACGGCAGCAGCACAAGAAGCAGGTAAGTTTAACGATGAAATTATTCCGGTAACTACAACTAAGGCCTTATTTAATAAAGAAACGAAGGAATATACTTTTGAACAAGTAACTTTAAATAAGGATGAAGGCAATAGGCCTTCGACTAACATTGAGGGTCTTAATAGCTTAAATGCTGTTATTGAAGGGGGTTGTATTACCGCAGGCAATGCCAGTCAGCTATCAGATGGCGCTTCAGCTTCAGTGGTCATGGATAGCACATTGGTGACCCAGCGAGGGATCACACCGCTGGGTGCTTACAGAGGAATGGCAGTGGCTGGTTGCGAGCCAGATGAAATGGGCATAGGACCCATTTTTGCAATTCCTAAGTTATTGAAACAACATGGACTTACGATCCAGGATATAGGTCTTTGGGAATTAAATGAGGCCTTTGCTGTTCAGGTACTTTATTGTCAAGAAAAATTAGGGATTCCTTTGGAGCTCATGAATGTCAATGGAGGGGCAATTTCTATAGGCCATCCTTATGGAATGAGTGGCGCTAGAATGGTAGGTCATTCGCTTATTGAAGGCAAGCGAAGGGGAGCTAAGTATGTGGTAAGTACGATGTGTATCGGTGGAGGTATGGGTGCAGCAGGTCTATTTGAAGTATTGTAAGAATTATGAGTAAAGCATCGTTTATTTCGGATCTTAACCTACCGGTAGTGGTAGCGCCCATGTTTCTAATTTCAGGTCCACAAATGGTCATAGAATCTTGTAAGAATGGCGTAGTAGGGACTTTTCCGGCTTTGAACCATCGGTCTACTGAAGGGTTTGAACAATGGATTGTTGAGATTAAAACGACACTGAAAGAGTGGGAAGCAGCAACAGGAAAAAAAGCAGCC
>CAJJCN010000094.1 GCA_905182655.1 Flammeovirgaceae bacterium UBA4465 | reverse complement strand
AGAAATGTGGGATCTCTTGACCCTTGAAGGTTATGCAGATACTACAAAAACATTAGGTGAAATCATCCAAAAATTAAACAAGGAAGAACGCTTTCTGTACCAGAATAATGATGAGGGCAGAAAGGAAGTCATTGACAGGTACAATGATATCTTAGATGAAATCAACGATGGACTCGATGAAGCATTTGACATCCGCCCCAAAGCGTCTATGGAAGTAAAAAGAGTTCCTGAGTTTAAGGAAGAAGGTTCTGCTGGTGCATATTATGGGCCACCACTCATGGATGGATCAAGAGGTGGTATCTTTTACGCCAACTTGAGAGACGTTACAGAAACTGTTAAATTCTCAATGAAGACCTTAGCCTATCATGAAGGAATCCCCGGACATCATTTCCAAGTAGCGATACAAGGAGAATTGAAAAATGTTCCAATATTCAGGACATTCCCCCTTTTCACGGCATACACAGAGGGCTGGGCATTGTATGCTGAAAGGCTCGCGTGGGAGTTGGGTTTTTATGAAAATGACCCTTTTGGCAATTTAGGAAGACTTCAAGCAGAGATGTTTAGAGCCGTTCGTCTTGTTGTTGATACAGGTATTCATTATAAAAAATGGACTCGCGAAGAAGCCATTGAATACATGATTTCCAATACAGGAATGACAACCGGAGAAGTTATTACTGAAATCGAACGGTACATCGTAATGCCGGGTCAAGCATGCGCATATAAAATAGGTATGATGAAGATATTAGAGCTCAGAGAAAAAGCAAAAAGCAAGCTTGGTAATCAGTTTAAATTAAAAGAATTTCACAATGTAGTATTGAAAAATGGCGCAGTTCCCTTAGATATTTTAGAGGAAATTATCAACGATTATATTAATGTGTCCCTTATCAATAGTAATACCTTCGGATGAGACTAAATCGCTAAGGGTGCTATGCTTCATATACATTGTTCTACTTCGTTTTATAATTGAATTACTTTCAGCTCATCGAGAATAAAGTCTGAAGTTTCTCCATCTGTCTTTTTTATTCCAAACCATGAATTTCCCGATATGGATCCAGTAAACATAAATTCAAATATTTGAGTTTCTTGTTGGAGATTGATTTTACTTTCAAAAATAATTTCAGCATTATCTCCTAAAACAAATGAATACCCATCTTCTTCTGATTGGTAGTTAAATGATATTTTATATCTTTTATTGGGCTCAAATCGAAGATTTTGAGGAATTGTCTGTATAATAATTCCAGTGGCATCTTCATGAATTTTAAGAGACCAATTACCATTTAAAACATCATCAACTAATTTACCAGACCATGCTTTTTGGGTATATGGACTGTGTTTTTCAGACAAATGAACTCTTGGATCATTTGTGCCTCCTGCTGGTCCTTTTACAAATGGATAAATGCCATTTGGTATATGTTCAAAATTCTCGTAAAAATATAAACTGTCTTTGCCATTTGATTTATTGTTTTTGTAGACCCTAATATTATCAAAAACAACTGTTGAATCGCCTCCAGCTATTTTTAATTGTAACAATGCCTTTTCATGGTGATCGTTAATGTCAAAAAAGGTATACATACGTTGCATATTTGTCCCATGTTTTTCATCTGCAGCGATGTAATTCTTCCAAAGGGAGCTAGTTGTATAATTATCAAAACTTGTATTGTCATTTTGAACAACAAGTGCTGCTTTTCTGCCTCCAGATGTTTGTACATAGGTTTCTGCACAATAGGATCCTTTTGACAAATTTTGAAGTTCTTGGCTAATCTCTACATCCTGCTTACTTGCTATTATTTGTAAGGCGTACCGTCCCAACGTATCTCTAACAACAGATGCCGAATTTCCTGAAACATTCCAATCTTTTGTATTTCCAGTATTGAAGCTTCCATTTTTTATAAGTGTTCCCTGGCCATAGGATGTTAATTGATTTTCAGGTTGTTCATTTTTATAAAGTACATAAGGCGTCTTTGCTATGGTATTAATGGTTACCATTTGATTGACTACTGGAATTTCCGTTTCAAGTATTCTTCCTAAATCAGTAAGACGATATAGGTAAATTGATTTTAACTGATTCCATGAATTTGGAAGTTTCCATGTTGTTGTTCCTCCCAGGGAGTTCCAATGATACAATTTCTCCTCTTTTACTGGGTTCCAGGCTAATAAATAAGTATCTCCATGGGTTACAACTATTCCATCTTTTGTGATAACCCGTTTTCCTGATACGTTGCTTACAGCCACATTGTTTTCAAATTGAATAGTATTATTTTTCCAATTTAAAATGGGGAAGTTCTGTAAGTATTTGGTTGGTAAATTTACTTCAAACGTTATGTCAATACATTTATCATAATTGATTCTTCCTTGCCATCCTTCAAAGTCCATCATTTCTGCTCCACCCAAAAGTGGATGTTTCGCTATCCATGTGTCTTTTTGATGATTTCTTATAAAGCGTGCTATTTGACTGTTAAAGCCTTTTATTTTTTCACTTCCATATCCATAATCAACTGCCCAATGGTTCCATACTGCATTGTATTCCAAATCCTGAGGAAATTCAGTTGCTAAAATTAATCCAAGGCCATTTATTTCCTTAGCTATTTTTCTACTGTCCCAACTCCCTTTGGCATACCATACGTCTAAATAAATAAAATCTAAATTTGGCACCTGACGCTTTAATGATTTTAATCTATCGAGCCTATTATCATATATAGCATCCTTTCGTTTGTCTATTTGGTAAGCCTTGTCAAGCCAGTCCCAACCTTTTTTTTCTTTATTTACAAGAGATTCACTAAACATACGCGCCTCTGGGTAAGATTCAGTAGCATTTATGTGGACACCTATATCTGTATTGTATTTGTTGGCTTCATCACAAATTAGATTGATTCCCTTCGTGCCACCTTGTCGAGTGCCAATATATCCATAATCGGGATGGTTAGAGTCATGTCCTTCACCTCCATACCCTTTAAGAATCACAAATTGGCCCAATCCATCCGTATTAAGAAATATTCTTTTTGTTTCATCCAAGGATTTATCGAATGGATTCGTGGCTTGGCTGGCAAAGTTCATTGGAATACGAAAAACCACCCAATCTTTTACTCTTTCTGACCCAAAAGGATCATTCATTATTTTTCTAAAAGCGATGGCTCCATCTTGCCAATCTGTTATGTTGTCACCATTCAAATCTCTTGTTAAAATCACTTTCATGTGCGGTAACTCGCTCGGGATTTCTATTTTATTGGCACGGTACACCCAAGAACCACTCCATATGCTGGTGTGAGATATTCCGTTATTTTTTATTGTTTGTTTCAGTATTCTTCTGTTGTCCGTTGCTTCTTCAACAGCATTTGACCAAATCGCAGCAGCAATCAGATCATTGCTTAAAAAGCCATATAAAAAACCTTGAGGTATTGTATCTATTGGTGTTTTTCGATTCAATTTTTGAAACACGTCTCCATCATGACCTTCTGTAGAAGTGAACATTTTTGATCCTGCAAAACTTGTATTTTTTTCTAAGGATGTAATACGAATGATTTCATGACTAGGAAAGGCAATCGTACTTACTTTAACGTCTCCTTTTTCTTGAATATCTGTTATCTTAAAATCAACTATATTCTCGTTTACTTCTATTTTTATACTAATGGAAATATCTATCTCATTAATGTCCAACGTATAAATAATAAAACTACTTTGGTCTGTTGTTTTTACAATAGGTTCAAATGTTTCACCATTAATAAGTACTTCTTTCTTCTTTGAGATATTGCCTTTAAGTTCTACTCCATCATCAAGAAACCTGTATTTTATTATTAGCGGAAATTCGGAATCAAGGGTCAATTCCAATTGATTTGATTTTATCAGTTTCAATTGATTACTTTGGGCATTCAGTTGAATAAAACAAAGGAGTATAAAGGTCAGGCTAATTAGCTTCTT
>CAJJCN010000093.1 GCA_905182655.1 Flammeovirgaceae bacterium UBA4465 | reverse complement strand
GTTCATTGGTAAAAAAAGTGTGATTAGCGGTCTATTTGATACATTTAAAACGGTCCCTAATGATCAAAAAAAAGCTTTTGGAGAAGCCCTTAATGAGCTGAAAAAAGAGGCCAACACAAAATTTAAATCTTTGGTGGCCCATCTGCAGGCGACTACATCCCCTCCTTCTGAACACATTGATGTTTCACTGCCTTCAACCCCTTTTCAAATAGGTGGGTTACATCCGATCAATATTGTGAAAAATAGAATGATCGAAATATTTGAAAGACAAGGGTTTAACGTGTCTGAAGGCCCTGAAATGGAAGATGATTGGTACAATTTCACGGCCCTAAATTTTCCTGAAAATCACCCAGCCAGAGAAATGCAGGATACCTATTTTTTAGAGAAGGATCCTGATAAACTATTACGGACCCATACTTCTACGGTACAAATAAGGTTAATGGAACAGGGAAAACCGCCCTTTAGATCTATCATGCCTGGGCGGGTTTATCGGAACGAAGCCATCTCTGCAAGAGCACATTGTTTCTTTCATCAAGTAGAAGGTTTGTACATTGATCGCAATGTTGGCTTTAAAGACCTCAAACAATCCATTTATCATTTTTCACGTGAATTTTTTGGGAAAGAAACGCAGATTAGATTTAGGCCATCCTATTTCCCCTTTACTGAACCAAGCGCTGAAGTAGATATCAGCTGCTTCATCTGTCAAGGAAAGGGCTGTAAAATTTGTAAAAATAGTGGTTGGGTCGAGATCGGTGGCTCAGGAATGGTGGATCCCAATGTATTGGAAAATTGCGGTATTGATTCGAAAGAATTTAGTGGTTTCGCTTTCGGTATGGGCATAGAGCGTATTGCCATGCTTAAATATGAAATTGATGATATTCGACTGTTTTCTGAAAATGACGTCCGCTTTTTACGCCAATTCAATGGGTTATAATTAAAGTAAGTCTTGAATGATTTGAGTTTCCGAAATTCCTGCAGCTTCAGCCTTGAAGTTTCTCACAATTCTATGTCTTAAAACTGATTCTGCCACCGCCTTAACGTCCTCAATGTCTGGGGCGTACTTTCCCGTCATCAAGGCATGACATTTGGCACCCAAAATCAAAAACTGACTGGCTCTCGGGCCGGCGCCCCACTCTAAATAATCATTGGCCAACTTACTAGATCCTGTCCGTCCTGGCCTGGTTTTATGAACCAACGAAACGGCATACTCATAAACATTATCTACTACGGGTACGCTTCTGACTAAATTTTGGAAAGTAAGTATTTCGTCTTTTGTAATTACATTTTTGACCTCTATATGATTCGTTCTGGTCGTATTTTTTATGACTTCTACTTCGGTTTGATAGTCCGGGTAATCTAATTTAATCATCAACATGAAACGGTCAAGTTGTGCTTCAGGTAAGGGATAAGTACCTTCTTGTTCAATCGGATTTTGTGTGGCCAAAACAAAAAATGGTCGGTCTAGTTTATGTTGGATACCTCCTATCGTCACTGCGTATTCTTGCATACTTTCAAGCAAGGCAGATTGGGTTTTTGGTGGGGTCCTATTGATTTCATCCGCCAATACTACATTGGAAAAGATAGGCCCTTTGATGAATTTGAAATTTCGATCGCGATCTAAAGTTTCCGCTCCAATGATATCTGAAGGCATTAAATCAGGGGTGAATTGAATCCGACTGAAATCCAAATTAAGTGCTTGAGCCAGCGTATTGATGAGTAAGGTTTTGGCAAGTCCCGGGACGCCAACCAACAAAGAATGACCACTACAAAAAATAGAAATAATCAATAACCGAACAGCCTCTTCTTGACCTATAATTATTTTAGCTATTTCCTCACGGAGTGTATCACATTTTTCTAAAAACTCGTCTGCTAATTCTTTTTCATTTCTCTCGCTCATCCCTAATTATTTCATGATATCACAATAGCTATAGGCAGGATCAACATCCACATAGACTTCCCCTTTGGCCTTCGCAAACCACTTATCTAATAATTTTCCTTTTTTTGCATTGAGTGCGTATTCAGCGAGCTTTTGATAGTCATCCTTCAAATTAGCTTGATGAGGAGGTATTCTATCCTGATAAAAAATCAATCTAAAAGCCGTCGTTCCATCGGTCATTGAAAATTTCAAGGGCTGCGTCAAGGACCCTATACTCATGGTGTCGACGGTAAAAAATATGTTAGGATCTAATTGCTCAACCGAAACGTTCATTGAACCATCGGCTCCCGTATAGAATCCTCCATTTAATGCCGTCTCTTGATCCGCTGAAAATTCTTTTGCTGCCGCTCTGAAATTTGTTAAACTATCCAATATTAAGTTTCTTATACTGTCCAACTTATTTTCAGCCACATTGATGTCATCGGTAGAAGGTTTAGGAATGATCAATATGTGCCGAGTCCTAAAAGTATTGCCTCTTCTTTCTTGTAACTCAATCAAATGATATCCAAAATCTGATTTTATGGGCATTGAAAGTTCTCCCACCTCCATGGTCATGGCTGCCTCCTCGAACTCTGGGGCTAATTCACCACGCTTATAAAACGGAAGCTGTCCTCCGCGAGAGCCAGATCCTGGATCTTCGGAATACCTTCGCGCCATATTTTCAAAAGTCTCTGTACCTCTCAAGATTTTACCTCTAATTTCTAATAATTGTTGTTCGCCCTTCCCGAGCTGATCGGCTCCTGGCTCAGGTTTCATCACCAATTGACCCACCTGTACTTCTGTTGAAAAATAGGGCAACGAATCTTTGGGTATTTTATTAAAAAATTGTTTTACCTCACTGGGCGTTACCTTAATACCACTCGTAATGGTCCGCTGCATGGCCTCAATTATTTTTTGCTCCTTGACCTGATCAAATAATTCCTCCTCTATTCGTCCTAAACTCTTCCCATAATATGCTTCTATTTCTTTGGCCGAACCAATCTGAGAGATCATGTAAGCCATTCTTTGATCTAGATTATTTTGTACTTCTTCATCTAAAACAATAACCGAATCAATTTCTGCTTTTGCTACCAATAATTTATTGATGACTAAATTTTCTAATACTTGGCACCTCAATGCGCCACTGTTTACTTCCCCTTGAGAAAGATACTCCAGATAGGTCCGCTCTAAATCTGATTTCAATAAGATATAATCATCTACTTTAACAATGATTCTATCGACCAATAATTCTTTAGACTGGCCCATTACCGCATGGGCGGAAAGCCAAAAAATGGCGCTACTAATTGCGATAAATTTCAAATTTCTTCGTTTTGAGTGCTTCTTCATAAATCGTCTCGTGTAAATCCTTCTTAAGTGCAAGTTTACGCTTATTAATGATAATATTTTCTATATCTTCTTTTACATATTCTAACGGTGCAATCTGATCAGATATTTTATATTCAACCATTCTGAATAAATAAATATAGCTCTCGTCTCTGGTTTCACTGTAAACGGTTTTCTCTAAAAATTGGGTTTTATTTTGCAAAGCAGCAAGCGGTGTATTTACAACCAATTCATCAAGACCTATCCAAACGGAATCATCAAGAAATGACAAATCGGCAAATTGATAACAGTAATTTTTAATGTCTTCTATATCCGTATTGGGATAATTCCTTATATTCCTTCGGATCTGGAAAATATCCGGTGCACTACTGGGGATCTTAGCAAAGATACATCGCACGATATTTTGCTTCAATAAAAAATTATCTGATCGCTCATGATAATAAGATTCTATCTCCTCTTGAGTGACTTCGGTATTTAAATGCGATCCTATATAAATTTTTTCAAACTCATGCATGATCAATGCATAGCGGTAATCTTCGACTTTACGATCAATGTTTATCGCATTGATACTTAATTCCTCGTTGGCTTTAATGATTAATAACTGCTTCTTTACCCAATCATCGACATATTTATCCACGAGTCTACCGCTGTCTGAAACTGAAAGGCCCAGGGGCATATCCTTCGCTATGTCTTCTCCATATAAATAATTATCTCCTACTCGAGCGATGGGTAGGGAACTTGGTGTCTGCTTTTTATTGAGATAATCACAACTTAAAAAAAAGGCCATAAACAGCAGCAGACATAAACTCCTTTGATATAATGTTTTCAAATTTATATATCTAATTTAAACTTCTTACTATCTGGTCGAATAATTGGGCGCCTCTCGGGTCACATAAACATCATGTGGATGACTTTCTACAGATCCAGCCGAGGTGATTTTGACAAATTTTGCTACATGCAATTCATCAATTTTACGGGCCCCACAATAACCCATCCCTGCTCTAAGTCCTCCCACCATTTGATAAAGCACCTCTGAAACCATGCCTTTGAAAGGTACCCTACCTACGATGCCTTCGGGTACTAACTTTTTAATGTCGTCTTCAGCATCCTGAAAATAGCGATCTTTTGAACCTTCATCCATGGCCTCGACAGACCCCATACCTCGATAACTCTTAAACTTCCTCCCTTCGTACAGGATGACTTCACCGGGTGCTTCTTCGGTACCTGCAAGTAAAGAGCCAATCATCACTGCATTGGCACCTGCTGCCAATGCCTTGACTACATCTCCAGAAAATCTAATCCCACCATCCGCTATAACAGGGACGCCTGTCCCTTTTAATGCATTGGCCGCTTCATAAACCGCAGATAATTGAGGAACGCCCACACCCGCAATAATTCTTGTCGTACAAATACTCCCCGGTCCAACGCCCACTTTCACAGCATCAGCTCCTGCTTCAACCAAGGCCAAAGCCCCTTCAGCCGTAGCCACATTACCCACAATCAGCTCTAAATCAGGAAATTGTTCCTTTACCATTTTAGTCGCCTCAATAACCCCTTTAGAATGCCCATGTGCCGTATCAATACTGACTACATCTACTCCAGCATCTACTAAAGCTGAAATCCTCTGAGTTACATCAGGAGTAACCCCTACGGCTGCGCCTACCCTTAGGCGGCCAAATTTATCTTTACAGGCATTGGGTCGATCTCTGTTTTTTAATATGTCTTTATAGGTGATCAATCCCGTCAATCTATAATTTTCATCGACGATCGGAAGTTTTTCAATTTTATATTCTTGTAAAATTTCTTCCGCTTCTTTTAAACCCACCTCAACCTTTGCCGTAATGAGCTTTTCACGGGTCATGATATCTAGTATGGGTTTGGCCATGTTTTTCTGGAATCTCAAATCCCTATTGGTAATGATCCCTATCAAAATCCCTTCATCATTGACCACAGGAATTCCTCCAATATTGTTTTCGCGCATGATTTTCTCAGCATCTCCAGCCAAAGCCTTTTCGTTGAGGGTGATCGGGTCCAATATCATACCGCTTTGGAATCGCTTGACTTTTCTTACTTCAATCGCCTGCTGGGCAATGGTCATGTTTTTATGAATCAGACCTATGCCCCCATCAAGGGCCATGGATATGGCCATACTGGATTCTGTAACCGTATCCATCGCTGCTGACAGAAAAGGGATATTGACTTCAATGTTTCGCGTCAAAAATGTTTTGATTTCGGTATCTCGTGGGAGAATTTCGGAATAGCCAGGTAAAAGAAGCACATCATCGTAGGTAAGTGCTTCAAAAATAATTCTATCTTGATTAATATTCATAAGCAAATAAGTAGGGGTATTATTTGCAAAGCAAAATTATCAACATTCCGCCTTAATAAAAAGATTGTTTGATTATTAATTTTATTATTGCGGTGTGACTGACTTTCAAAGCTTATTTATCACTCAATTATTCAATGCTTCATACGCAGAAATGACGGCCGTTTTTTTCGGCTTAGCAAGCGTCTGGTATGCCAAAAAAGAACAAATTTGGGTGTATCCCACGGGGCTCATCAGCGTCATTATTTACATCAGCATTACCTTTCAATACAAGCTTTATGGTGATATGGGTATTCAGATCTATTATCTTGTCATGAGTATTTACGGGTGGTACTTTTGGACCAAAAAAAAAGGAACCCACACCTCCGTTTCAATTTCAAAAAACAATAAGCAAGAAAACACAATTGTTTTTTTGCTATTCCTAGGGTCTTTTTTATTGATTCGATTTGGACTAGGACTCACAGATAGTGATGTCCCTGGATGGGATGCGCTTACTTCTGCCCTTGCCATCACGGGTATGTGGTTGATGGCTAGAAAAAAAATTGAACATTGGATTGCTTGGATCGTTGTGGACAGCATATCTGTTCCGCTTTATATTTACAAAGGTTTGCCTTTGACCAGCTTTCAATTCTTACTATTTACCATACTTGCCGGATGGGGCTACTTAACATGGAACATAAAACTGAAATTAAAAGAATCGCAATCATAGGCCCTGAGTCTACAGGTAAAAGCAAATTAGCCCAAGAATTGGCGGTTTCCTATTACACTGAATGGGTTCCGGAATATGCTAGATTTTATTTGGACCGCCTA
>CAJJCN010000092.1 GCA_905182655.1 Flammeovirgaceae bacterium UBA4465 | reverse complement strand
GGTTGAAAAAAGAAGTTTTGGTTAATCTTGCACCCAATAAGATCATCATGAATAGAGCCCCTAAAAATCCAATGAGACTGGTAATGAGGGCATTATTTATAACGGAGGCTTCTATTAAATCAAAATTGAGACCGTCATTATTGATCATGACCAAGGTGAGAGATCCTATCGTGAAGATCAGGCCTAAGATGCCTGGGAGTCCAAATCCTGGGATCACAAAAACTTCAAGTGCAATAAATAATATCCCTATAAAAAAAAGAATGATTTCCCAATTTTCAGCCAAGCCATTTAGATAGTAGGGGGTAAAATAAAGTAGAGTAGCTATAAATGAGGCAACGATGGGAAATCCAATGCCAGGGGATTGCAGCTCAAAATATAGGCCTCCTAATATCAGTAATATCAGCACTCCGCTGACCGCAGGGTTCAGAAAAAGAGCAATGAATCGTTCGCTCCAATTAAGTTCAAAGAGGTTTATATCGTATTGAGAGACACCCGATCTGAGCATAATATCGGAGATGCCTTCCACCTCGGCTTCACAAAACCCGTATTCAAGGGCTTCAGAGACTGAAAAAGTCAAAACCTTACCGTCTTGGATCAGCGAATCTAAACGTATTTCTTCATCTACCATGGCCTCGGCAATCTCCGGATTTCTTCCTTTGGCCTCTGCGGTAGATCTCATGATGGATCTCATATAAGATTGATATTTATCAGGTGCAGCTTCACCTTCACCCGTAACGACGGTTGCGGCGCCGATACTTGATCCTGTTGACATATAAATGCTGTCACAAGCGATGGAGATCAAAGCACCTGCTGAGGCGGCATCTTTATTGATAAAGGCATAAATGGGTTGCTCATAGTTAAGTACTGCTGTTCTGATCTCATCGGCATCGGTCAAAGCACCACCATAAGTATCTAGTTCTAGGATGACATAGTCGACATTCATTTCAGTGGCCTTTTCTAATCCCAATTCGACATATCGATTGCTCCTTGGATCAATATCGCTGGTGACCTTCAAATGAAGTACCTGCGGGGTCTTTTCTTGACCGTAAGCCAAAAAGATGGACAAGCAAAAAACGATTGCCATGAAAACATGTTTGAAATTTGGCATTGATCTTGTTGAGGTTAAATTTGTACAAAATTACAACACAGAAATTGAATTTAACATCAGATGTCGGTTTTTCATGGGAATTTTCAGATCCTATTTGGTTAATTAAGGCGGATCAAGTAGCTGCTCAACTGGGAATTGAACTGCGTACTGAGGAGACGATGGAGCATTATTTTGCGGTGATGAATGTATACTCAAACGAGGTTACCAAAGTAAAGATTCCCATTAAAATGGATTGGTGGTCCAACTTATTGGGGATCAAGGGCCATCAGTTGATCATAGGCGTGTACCAAAATCAGCGTAATCCAGGACCTATTACCTTGATGCGATACGATTGGAAAAAGAACGAGGTCTTAGAAGAGATCCCAGACTTTCAATTGAGTGAATTGACAGATACTGTTATTAAAGGCAAGGTATTTAAAGAGCAAGCCTTTGAATATCTTGAAATTTCAATTGGGGATGAAAGAAATATTGAAGAAATCTTATTGCCCACCATTTTTACATCTGCGACGCCACCTTTTGAAACCGTCGCTACATATTTGAGGAGAAAAAACAGGGAGCCGAAAGAAGAAATAGCTTATTTAGAGGTTGATGATCATATTTTAATTCTTTATTATCTTCAAAATGAGGAACGGATGGATAAGCATTTATTGTGGTTGAAGGAAGAAAAGGTCGTCCATGAATTTATTTTGGATCATCAGGTCAATGGGACATCAGCAGAAAGTTTCATGGTCTTGGGAAAGAAGCTCATATTTGTTCAAAATAGAAAAAATATTAAAATTTATGATTTATAGAGTCTGTGTTTTTTGTGTTTTGTTTGTGACGGCCTTAAGCGGTCACGCCTACGATTCTTTGACGGTACGGCAGCGCGCAGACAGCCTTTTTATTATTCATGAGGTTAAAAGCGGAGAAACCGTCTATTCTTTAGCCAAAAAGTATCATATAACGTCAGATGACCTTATTCGACAGAATGGTTTAAAAAGCAATGCTTTGGATATCGGACAAGTATTGGAAATACAATACAATAAAGATTTGGAGAAGGACTCAGAGATTCTTTCAGGACCACAAGATGGGCAGCATGAAGTAGCTTTGGGTGAAACCTTGTATGCCATTGCCAAAAAATACAACCTTTCTTTGGATACACTTAGGAAAATGAACCTACTGACAGCAGATGAGTTATCGGTAGGTCAGTATCTCTTGATCAAAGAGACACCTGCCGTGAATGATGTAAAAGACTCATCAAGCCAAGTTTTAAAAGAAGAAATAAAGGAAGTGGATCCTCCTTCTGACAGTATATCAACAGAGATAATTGAATCTGAAATTGAGCTTGATTCTTATATTTATTATGTCCAAAATGGTGAAAATATGGAAGAAATTGCAGCAAAATTTAATATTTCGAGGGATAGCATCAAATCCTATAATAATTTAAGAAATAATAGGTTGAAAACAGGTCAAAAGCTCCTTTTCCCCCCCGCTATGATTAACGATAGTACGATCATAAAAATCAGTAAAGTTCCGGATTACATTTCTACTAATTATGGATCAAAAATGATTTTTAAAGAGGTTGGAGGTATTAAGAAGTATACCGAGGAAGGGTTGGCACGAATCATTGATACGGAGTTGAATACGCCTAAATATCTAGCTTTGCATAGAAGTTTAGGTATTGGGACAATTTTTGAAGTGACCAATCTTATGAATAACAAAGTACTGCATGTCCGCGTAGTGGGCCGATTGCCCAACACTGGACTGAACGAGAATGTCATGTTGAGGCTTACTGAATCCGTATTTGAGGATTTGGGTATTGTAGATAAGCAAGCACGTATGAAAATGGTTTATTATAAGTAGCCAATGATTAAAAAAATCATTGGCAGATAGGAAAACTTTATTTTTATTCAATTTTTTTACTTCCTCTGTCAAATTCTTCACTAGTTTTAGTTGAATAAATACGTAATAAGAGGGTTACTTATTTGTTTGAAAGAGTATTCATTTTTATCTCTAATGCTATAGTTATTTGAGATAAGTACTGACCAATTATTTGTTGATTAAACGGACAAATATTTTTATGATTATTTTAATTTAAGAATATAATAAATCTTGTGTGTTCTTGATTATCACAACTTTTTCTATAATTTACTAGTATGCATAGCTACGGACAAAATAAA
>CAJJCN010000091.1 GCA_905182655.1 Flammeovirgaceae bacterium UBA4465 | reverse complement strand
CAGCGATGCGGATGCCCAGCAATTTATGTTTCCTGTGACCGCACCATTGATTATTTCCATTATCAGCTTGAGTCTGGTTTTGCAGGACCCTCATGGAAGCGTATCTTTTTGGATGTCAATCATTCCATTTACCTCACCCATCATTATGATGATGCGGATTCCTTTTGGTGTGGCACCTTGGGAATTGATATTGTCCATGTTCATGTTGATTTTGGGTTTCCTATTTACCTTGTGGATAGCGGGTCGTATTTATCGGGTCGGAATTTTAATGCATGGAACCAAGGTGAACTGGAAAATTTTAGCCAAATGGTTTATGACCAGTGATTAAAGCTAGTATAACTATTTTCAAAAAAATTTCTTTTATTGAGATGGGTAGCGAGTAAGTAAAGAGCGGCATCTCGAAGGCTATAGCTCGTATATCTGACATTATAATCGGAATACTATATTTTCACTCATACAGTGTTCATAACATCAAAATGAACCCAAAACGACTGAATCGATAAATCCGTACATTTTTTTTTAGGTCAATATTATCTTCGAAGGCTTTAGCCTTTAGGCTATTATTGGTGGATATTTATAAGTATTTACTTGACATCTTTATAGTTAAGGATCAGAAAAGAAATTCCCCAAAAGGCAAGTATATAAATTACGGCAATCATCAAGCTTGTATTTAACGGAATTGCTTCTGCAAGAACAGGAACTTGAATGCCCTTAGGAGTGGGAACAGGGGTCAGGTTAGAAATAATTTCCAAAGGTAAAAAAGGAGCGATTGCGTCAGGTACGAAATAGCTTAAAATGGATTCGAAAAATATAGAAAAGGTAAAAATGATTATGGCTAGAGCAGAAGAACGAATGGTTACAGCTATTATTAATCCAAGTGACATGTAGCCTAAGGATTGAACAAAGTATATAAGCAAGTACTTAATATCTGTTAAGAATGAGCCATCGTTTCCTGATACAAAACCAAGAAATCCAACAATTAAGAATAAATAAAATGTCGTCAAAAACGAGAAGGAACTGCTTAAAAGAATTTTGGATAGAATAAAATCTGACTTACTTTGACCATCAATTACGTGTTGTCTAAACGTTTTAAAAGAGAATTCATTGCAGACCAAAATAACCAACAACATCCCTATTAACAAGTTAAACCAACTGGCGACATAAGTAATGTTGTTCCATATATCTGGGAAATGATAAATGGTAGTAAAGTCTATAGGGAAAGAATCTAATTTAATTTGTCCTAACCCATAAAATACAAGCGGAGTAAAAAAGAAAAACAGCCCAAAAATTACCCAAAAGGTGGAATAAGTAATTATTTTTTCATACTCTATTTTGAGAAGATTTAACATTTATTTTATTAACTCTAAAAAGTTACTTTCTAAATCAGTTTTTCGAATGCTAATTTCAGAAGCCACAATACCTTTTTCAAATAGCGCTTTATTAAGATATGTGCTGTCTTTTCCACTCGCTAGAATTAATGATAGTTTATCTCCATTTTTCTGAATACGACTCACGCCATCTATTTGCGATAATGTCCGTTCTAGAAGGACTAGATTTTCTGATGCTACAACAACTTGTTCTTGGTTATTCAAGACGGACTCAATGGGCCCATATGTTAACAAGTTTCCTAGTTTTAATATGGCTACATGGGAACAAATTTTTTCAACTTCATCTAAAATATGACTTGCCATAATGATGGTTTTACCTTCGTTGGCTAAATCTAGAATAACATTTCTGATTTCAGCTATTCCTTGTGGATCCAAACCATTGGTGGGTTCATCTAATACTAACGTTTCGGGATTTCCTAGTAGAGCAGAAGCAATGGCCAGACGCTGCTTCATTCCCAAAGAAAAAGTTTTGAACTTAGAATCAGCCCTGTTTAATAAGTCTAGTTTAGATAAAACCCGATCAACGTCACCTTCGGAGACCTCCTTTACTTTACATGCAATCGATAAGTTTTGTCTAGCCGACAGATAGGGATAAAAATTAGGTGTTTCTAAAAGGGACCCGATTTTTTTCCTATCATATTTAGTGGGCGTATTTCCATTCCAAGAATAAGAACCCCGATCAGGATTTAAAACGCCTAATATAATCCCTAAAGTGGTGGTTTTCCCACTGCCATTTGGCCCAAGAATACCATAGATTTCACCTTTATTAATTTGTAGAGATATGCTATTTAATGCATTTACGTTTCCGTATCGTTTTGATACGTTATTAACACTTAGTATTTCATTCAATATTTATCAATCTTAATTTTCGTAAATATATAGGTTAGACAGGCTCTTTTCAAACCATTTAACGAAATTTAAGAAGTACATTTATTGCTATACAACCATTTCTACTGTTTTGTTTTATATTTATTGGATATCGAATAAATAGGTATTGGTTTCGATATCATTTTTAACTTTGTACAACTTCTATTTACTTGCCGAGTAGCAGATTGAAAGCCATCTATTTTTAGAGGGTTATATTTAAAATTAACCAGGGCTACTTGATCGCTAGACAAAGATTTTTTGCCTCTATCGCAGTAAAAAAACTTTCAGGAGAGGCAATATCATTGGCGTAGTTGCGCGTAATTTTAAGGCTGTGGGGCAACATTCAGCAAACTATTGTATCATCGCTGAAAGTCCTCATTTGAGGGAGTGGTGAATGATGCCTTATTTCTTAATTACTCAGGGCCATTTTTTTATTATCTTAGGCCACACAATTATTCGATGAGTCGCTTCAAAATACTTAATGCATTAGATATATACGCCACCGGCACCATTCAGAAATGGATCGTTCTCGGTCTTTCCTTAAGCATAGGTCTTGGATCGGTACTCTACACGAATAAACTGGTTAAAGAGATTAAAAAAAGGGAAGATTGGCAAGTAAATTTATATGCCAAAGCGCTTGAGTTCATTGCGAATGAGCATGAGACCAATCAAAATGCCCTTTTTGCACTGGAAGAAATTATCCAAGCCAATACGACCATTCCGGTTATTTTGACCAATGAAAATGACGGCCCTGTTTTCTATAAGAACTTACCTATGGCAGACCTTATAACGGATCCGCAGGAGCGTGAATATTATTTAATACAGAAAATCAAGAAAATGGGTTTAATCAAAGCACCCATCGTTGTGAATTTAGTCGATGCCCAAGGCAATCAGTATGGACAAACCATGATTTATTTTGAGGAGTCAAGCCTTCTGGTACAGTTGCGTTATTATCCTTATGTTCAATTGGCTATTATCTTTGTTTTTGTGCTCATTGTTTTCACTGTTTTTAATTATTCAAGGTTGTCAGAGCAGAATCAGATTTGGGTGGGTATGGCCAAGGAAACTGCCCACCAATTGGGGACTCCCATATCTTCTTTGATGGCATGGGGGGTCTATTTTAAAGAAAAGTATGTAGAAGAGCCCTATATAAAAGAACTAGATAAAGATGTCAAGCGACTTGAAATCATCACTCAGCGATTCAGTAGTATCGGTAGTGCGCCTAAGATGGAATCTCTCAATATTTATGAACAGGTCAAATCATCTGTTGATTATCTTAAAACAAGGATAAGTAAAAAGGTAACGATCAACTTTACGGCGCAAGGAGCCGAGTACCTTTCTATAAATATGAATCCTGAACTTTTTTCTTGGGTTCTTGAAAACTTAATCAAGAATGCTGTAGATGCGATGGCGGGAGTTGGGCAAATACATATTACGATGTCCTGTTTAGTAGTAGGCAAATTAACGATTGACATTGAAGACCAAGGCAATGGCATTGCGCCAAATAAAATAAGCAAAGTTTTCAAGCCAGGATTCTCTACTAAAAACAGGGGATGGGGCCTCGGGTTGACCTTATCTAAACGGATCATAGAGGACTATCATGGAGGTAGGATTTTTATTAAGAACTCTACGTTAAATAAGGGGACTTCGTTCCGGATTATTTTAAATACCAACGCATAATAAATATAACATTATGATTGAAATCAATGGGGCCTTGGCCCATAAGTTCATATCTCATTATCATGCTCCAGAATGCGTCATGGCATCGGTGCCTGTAGATATTGAAGCATCTATGGCTCATGAAGTAGCGCAAATCTTACTTCCTCGCATCATAGCGTCACAAGGAGAATTTATTTTTGATCATGAGGTAAATATTCAGCTTAACCCTGTGAGGAAGCTGTTATTGGATTATTTCAGAGGGGTCAGTAATTTCCATGAGATGACGGTTGGCGTAATGAAGGTGTTGGCGGCGTCAGAAAAAAACATCAGTGAGGGAGAGGTTTATATGACGGCTTTTGATCAGATTATCTATGATCAAAAGCCTTGTCAAGCTGTGGGCATATTTAAGATAGATGGCAAGCAATCTTTTATCGAATCTTCGCTGATGGATGATCAATTAGCCCTGACCCTGACCAAGGGAATTGGCATTAAAGATCTCAATAAGGGTGCCTTAATTATTTTAGATCAAAATGAAATGATTTTGAAAGTATTTCAAAATCATCCAGACATCAAATATTGGCGGCATCAATTTTTAATGATCAGACCTCTTGAAAATGAGTTTTATCAAACCAAAAATACATTGAATCTATGTAAAGATTTTGCCTTGAAGGGTTTGGACGAGATGGCTAAAGTGGATCAAGTTAATCTACTTAATAAGACGGTAGATTATTTTAGTGAAAAGCAATCATTTGATCAATCTGAATTTGAGGAGGAGGTGTTGGCATCGACAGAGGTAAAGGCGGCATTCCACAGCTACAAAGGGGACTTTGAGGAAAAGCATCAGATTGAAGGTATGCGTGAACAATTTGAGATTTCGAAGCCCGCTTTCAAAGCGGCAAAGAAATACATCAAATCGGTCATTAAATTGGACCGCAACTTTCATGTGTATGTCCATGGCCAAAGGCAAGAGATTGAAAGAGGTTATGATGAAGTCCGAGGTAAAAATTATTATAAATTGTATTTCGATCAAGAAAGTTAAAATAAGAGTTGCGTCAACTCATCCATATTTTTTTCCAAACGTCCTCTAAATGTTTTTTAGTGGCCCTAATACCATCGGCTTCACTAAGTTCTGTACCCTCATATTCGATACCAATGTGACCATTAAAATTCTGGGCTCTTAGTAATAGGAGCATTCTTTCATAATCAAAATTACGATGCACGCCATTGGGATGAAAGTTATAAGCTTTGGCGCTTACCCCTTTAGCATAGGGAAGCAGGGCTTCAACGCCGAGGTAGGGGTCATATATTTCAAGGCAAGACCCATCTTGCGTACTTCCCCATTGAGCGCTCAGGCACCAGTTTCCAAAATCTGGCAAGGTGCCGAGGTTAGGCAGATTGATCTCTTTGATGATTGAGGCGATCAGTTGGGCATTTGAACTGAACAGACCATGGTTCTCAATTAAAATATGGATCTCTTCTTTGGCTGCGTATGTGGTAAGTTTAGCCAGGCCATCTATCAAAGAGGCTTTGAAAATTGAGGGGTCGGTAGCTCCGAAGGCATTGACTCGTATCGAATGGCACCCCATGATTTTGGCCGCATGGACCCATTGATAATGATTTTCAACGGCTTTTTGTCTGAGTTGATTATCCTCATCTCCCAAATCACCTTCGTCATCAACCATTATCAGCAAGTTTTGAACGGCGAGCTCATTTGATCGATCTTTCATAGTGATCCAAAAACGCTCATCATTACCTTTATCTTTATAAAAACTATTTACGTATTCAACGGCAGGGATACCAAATTTTTTTTTTGATATTTCAGCAAATAAAACAGGATCTAAAGTCCCCGATTCAAAAGCGTTGTGCAGGGACCATTGTGCCAATGAAAGTTTGAGTTCTTTATCCAAACCATCAAAGATGATGCTTTTCGCATTTGAGAGAAAGGGTATTTGGGTACTTAGAAAGCCCAGTGAGATTTGCTTGATAAACTGTCTTTTAGATGATTTCATTGGATCTATTTTATAAAATTATGGTGAGATTTAATAATACAATTTTTTAAAGCTCAATCTTATTGAACCGGCCTTGCCTCAAATAAAAAGTTCACCTTGTAGATTAAATTTTCATGCATTCAAGAGGTGCCGAATACTCCATCTGTGACCTAATTTAAATAGTTTTTGTCAAAGCAAGGAGGGCTTTGGATTAAAGTTTATCGCTTTTTTTTTTCTAAATACTAAGTTTATTAAATCAACTTTGTCATCCAATAATTTTTAGCCTAATTTTGCAGTCAAATTTTTATATAATTATTTCATCTAGAGTATAATGGCAAATCAAGGAAAAATCACACAAATAATTGGCCCAGTGGTGGATGTGCGTTTTGATGGTGGCAAGCTGCCAAGAATATTAGACGCCCTTACAATCAAACGTGAAGATGGTACAGTGGTTGTTTTAGAGGTACAACAGCACCTAGGAGAAAATACGGTTCGAACCATCGGAATGGACGCAACCGACGGTATGAGGAGAGGTCAAATCGTGAGCGATACTGCCGCACCTATTCAAATGCCAATTGGAGATGATATCAAAGGAAGACTTTTCAACGTAGTTGGGCAAGCCATAGACGGATTGCCTCAGCCAGAAAGTAAAGAAGGATTGTCTATACACAGACAACCCCCTGCATTCGCAGATTTATCTACGGCTTCTGAGGTCCTTTTTACAGGGATAAAAGTGATCGATCTTATTGAGCCTTATGCCAAAGGTGGTAAAATTGGTTTGTTCGGAGGGGCAGGTGTTGGAAAAACTGTATTAATTCAAGAGTTAATCAACAACATAGCAAAGGCCTATTCTGGGCTTTCAGTTTTTGCAGGTGTAGGTGAACGAACCAGAGAAGGAAATGATTTACTGAGAGAAATGATCGAAGCAGGGATCGTAAATTATGGAGATGAATTTAAAGAATCATTGGAAAATGGTGGATGGGATTTATCTAAGGTAACTACGGCAAACCTGAAGGAATCTAAGGCCACTTTTGTATTTGGGCAGATGAATGAGCCTCCGGGAGCCAGAGCTCGGGTGGCCTTATCGGGATTGACCATTGCAGAGTATTTTCGTGATGGAGATGGAACGGGAAAAGGCCGTGATATCCTCTTCTTTGTAGATAATATTTTCAGGTTTACGCAAGCAGGTTCAGAAGTATCGGCGCTGCTAGGTAGAATGCCTTCAGCCGTTGGATATCAGCCTACTTTAGCCACGGAGATGGGTGTGATGCAAGAAAGGATTACTTCTACAAAGAATGGATCTATTACCTCAGTTCAGGCGGTGTACGTGCCTGCGGATGATTTAACAGATCCAGCTCCCGCAACTACGTTTTCGCATTTAGATGCTACCACAGTACTTTCAAGAAAAATTTCAGAATTGGGTATTTATCCCGCAGTGGATCCATTAGATTCCACCTCAAGAATTTTGAGTGCAGAGATTTTAGGAGACGAGCATTACACTTGTGCTCAAAATGTGAAAGAATTGCTCCAGAGATACAAAGAATTACAAGATATCATTGCCATTTTAGGTATGGATGAGCTAAGTGATGAAGACAAATTGATCGTTCACAGAGCGCGACGCGTGCAGCGATTCCTATCACAGCCGTTCCATGTGGCAGAAGCCTTCACGGGTTTGCCCGGACAATTGGTTGACATCAATGAGACCATCAAAGGATTCAATGAAATCATGGATGGTAAGCATGATAATTTACCAGAAGCGGCTTTTAACCTAGTAGGGACTATTGAGCAGGCGGTTGAAAAAGGTGAGAAAATATTGGCTGAGGTAGCTTAAGATATGTTTATTGAAATAGTAACCCCGGACAAAAAAATATTTGAAGGAGAAGCCACAAGCGCTATATTCCCAGGAACTGATGGATCTTTTCAGATTCTGAATAATCATGCGGCTTTAGTGTCGACTTTAGGTAAGGGGAGTATTGTCTTTGTTAAAACCCTCAATAATAAGTCAGAAGAAGTTCAGATAGAGGTAGACGGTGGAGTCGTGGAGGTATTAAACAACAAAGTGACGGTTTTAGCAGAAAAAATCACTGAATAAGGAAGGACGGATGAGGTCATTGTGATGAACTAGTTTTTTTCATTCTTTCAACAGCGTGCTTAAACCTCCTCATTTTGTAGATTTTATTATCTAACACTTGTAAATTGCTATCCACACTTAGGGAGAGAAAATCATTGGAAATAAACTGATAAATGGCTCTGCCGTAATCGGGTAAGCTATCTGAGGGCTGCTGATGTACATAGGCATCGATCTCGCCATTGTAGACTTGTGATATTGAATCGGACACCAGTCCAAACCCATCCCCATAGCTATAATAAGCCCGCGGCTTATAATGTGTGGATAGCATATTCCTACCATATACATATTCAGGATGATTGATGTTCAATTGGGCCAATAAGGTTGGCGCTAAGTCCAATTGACAGCTTATGGTTGATATGACCGTATCGGTTACGGCAAGTGCTCCGCCAAGCCACAATAAGGGGATGTGAAAGGTTTCCTTCTGACCATTGGATGTATTGTTAATTTGGGTAGTGCCGTGATCAGCTGTTACCACGATCAATGTCTGATCCCACCAGGTAGTTTTTTTAGCCTCTTCAATGAATTTTCCCAGACAGGCATCGGTATAGTGCATGGCACTTTTAAAGCTATTTTCATTATTATTGGAGCCAAAGATCGGTTCGACGGGAATGTCAAAAGGCTCATGACTGCTTAAGGTAAATAGGGTATAGAAAAAAGGCATTGCTTCTTTATTGAGATCATTAAATAAAGTATCGAAGACGACATCATCATGAATCCCCCATTTGGTATTGTTACTTGAAAAATCAAAGTCTAGTTTGCTTACAATTTTATCTGCTTTTCCTTGGTTGAAGTAAGCCCTGAAGTTGGCAAAATCAATTTCGCCTCCGTAGTAAAACGCAGTTTTGTAATCCTGCTCTTTTATTGATTTTATCAGGTGGGGTAACTTTTCAGTTTTGAAAGGATGCTCAATAATGGCATTGTAAGGCAATCCAGGATAGCTACTGAATAGGCTGCCGATTCCTCTATTTGAACGATGTCCTGAGGCATAGAATTGCGAGAATAATACACCCTCTTTACTGAGTCTATTAAGATGTGGCGTAACCGCTTTTGCTCCTCCCAATACTTCCACTCCTTTGGCGGTAAAACTTTCGAGTACGATGAGTAGGATGTTGGGTTGAGATATATTGAGCAGTGAAGGATAAGGGGTTCCCTTCGTTGGAGTACCATTAATTTTATTAAAGAGCTCCGAAGCAATATGATCTGGCATCAGGTCATAATGAGAATCAATTTTTGAGAATTTTTTTATGGAATAAACAAAATTCCAGGGCGTATTGACCGCCGCATGATTGACCGCCATATTATCCGAACTAAAGTAAACGGCACCCACATTGATTGGGATGCCCAATCTGAAGGGGATAATACTGAATCCACCTCTGATGGGGATGAGAGACAATGCTATCAAGGTAAAAAAAAGCAAAGGCTTTTGCCAATAGTATCTATTTTTCAAATGAAATGAAAATCGGCCGACTACCCAAGTAGAAATTTTAAAATGGGAATAAAACAAAAATAAACTGAAAAGTAAGGGAAAAATCAATGTCTTAAAACTAATGGAATTAGTGATTTGTTTGGGATCATCAAGGTACTTTAAATGCATGGCATCAAATTTCTCTCCCCAGTAAGAATAAACTTCTAAGTCTATGATTTCAATAACAGAAACTGCCGTAAGAATGAGGGTGATTGATCCTATGAGCAGATGTGATGACCCTTTCGAACCAATGATAGGAGATGCAGCGAGTATGAGTGAGGGGACCAACATCATATAGCCTGAAAAAGAAAGATCCAGTTTCAAGCCATATAGATAGCTTAGGAGTAATGTATCGATAGTAGTATTGGCAAAAGTCGATCCATTGTAAAGGATAAAAACAGTTCTATAAAAAATAAAATAGAGTATAAATACACCCCAAAGAGAAAGATATTTAAATAAATTATTTTTCATAACTAGGCCGCTACTTAGGGAAGTTTATTTCGCTTGTTTCAACATCTTGAAATAGAGCAATTGAGATGTGTATGTATTCACTCATGGGTTTTTAACATTTAATAGGGCAGATACAGGATAGTGATCAGTTGCTTTTTAATTTATTATCAGCCTTTTTTTTCTTACGCCTGAATCTATTTATCATTTTCTTTTCATAGTTCCAAAAAAAATCAAATTGACCTAAGAGAGAGCCATAAAAAAGTAAAATTGTATTGTATATGGGTAGGACACAAATGAGGTAAATGATGGTAAATAGCGTACTTTTTTCCCCATCTATTGTAAAATAATCAACAATGGGTTTTTTAATCAGTAGGACGGTGGATCCCGTCAAGGCGAATACAATGAGGATCATGGCGAATTGACCAGAGCTCTTTACCTTCCATTTTTCTTTTAATTTATTAATCCAGTTCATTGATTGTATTTAGGTAGGGCTTCCAATAGACTCCCTTAGGGGTGGCGCGTAGGGAAATTTTTTCTTTTTTTACGGGATGCTCAAATTCGATTTTGAATGCGTGTAAACAAATACTTTTGTCCGGATTGGGCGTGGCATATCCGTATTTTAAATCCCCTTGTATCGGGCAAAGCATTTTTGCCAATTGTACACGAATCTGATGAGGTCTTCCCGTTTCTGGCTTTACCACCAATAGAGAATGCCCGTCTTCGTACATCAAAGTACGATAGGTTAGTATTGATTTTTTACCACTTCCTTTATCCTTATTAAAAGCTTTTGTAATATTTTTGGTTTCATCTTTCACCAACCAGTTGATCAAGGTACCATTCAATTCTTGAGGCCTTGCCTTCACAACGGCTACATAGGTTTTTTGTATGAGTTGATCTCTGAAGAGGGCAGTCAGTCGGGTCAAAGCCTTCGAGGTTCTCGCAAAAATAACCACCCCGCTTACCGGTCGATCCAAGCGATGGGCTGGATTGAGAAACACATCACCTGGTTTATTATACTTTTTTTTAATGTAATTTTTACCCCAGTCGGTTAAGGTAGGATCACCTGTTTTATCACCTTGTACTAACCAGCCGATGGGCTTGTTAACCACCAATAAATGGTTGTCTTCATATATCGTTTTTGGATCGATCAATTTATTTTAAAATTCACTTATGGAATGAAATTGAATATCTGGAAAATTATCTTCTACCATCTGTAACCATGATTTAGATTCTGCCATAAAGACAAGTTTATCTTCTTTGTCTTTTGCAATATGTCGGTATTTGTCTTTGACAAAGGCCTCCAATTTATTTTTATCCTCGGCGTCGATCCAACAAGCTTTGTAAATATGGATGGGTGAAAAACTTACTTTAGCGTTGTACTCATTGAGCAATCGATATTGTAGTACTTCAAATTGAAGCGCACCTACGGTACCCACCACTTTTCTAGCACCCATCTCGTACGTAAATAGTTGGGCCACGCCTTCATCCATGAGCTGCGTCAATCCTTTTTCAAGTTGTTTGGATTTCATAGCATCCAGATTGATGACTTCTTTGAATAATTCAGGTGAGAAACTCGGAATCCCTTTGTACAAAGACTTTTCACCTTCATTGAGGGTATCGCCGATTTTTAGATTTCCTGTATCATATAGGCCAATAATATCTCCGGGAAAGGCCTCATCTATGGTTTCTTTTTGTTGGGCCATAAATGCCGTGGCATTTGAAAAGCGATATTTTTTGTCATGTCTTACATGATAATAGTTACTGCCCCGTTGAAATTTCCCTGAACAGATTCTGATAAAAGCGATTCTATTGCGATGCCGAGGATCCATATTTGCATGAATTTTAAATATAAACCCAGAAAATTTGGGATCTATTGGGGGGATCATTCTGCTTTCGGTATCTCTTGGTTTTGGATTGGGGGCAATTTCTGTAAAGCAATCGAGCAATTCCCTTATCCCAAAATTCGAGACCGCACTTCCAAAAAAAACGGGAGCCAATTCGCCTGAAAGATATGCTTCTTGATCAAAAGGATCATACACACCTTCTATTAATTCGATGTCTTCTCGGAGCTGGGATAAAGCCGAAGGGGGCAGGTAGGCTTCTAAGCTCGGATCGTTGACATTCGTGATATTTACCACATCGTCCACTCGTTTGTTCTTTCCAGGTTCGAAAAGGTTGATATTTTTTTCGTAAAGATTATAGACCCCTCTTAGTGTTTTACCCATACCGATAGGCCAAGTTAGGGGTTGCACATTTATTTTGAGCTCCTCTTCAATTTCGTCAATCAAATCAAATGGATCACGACCTTCTCTATCTAGCTTATTAATAAAACAAAGTACGGGAGTTTTACGCATGCGACAGACTTCCATGAGCTTTTTGGTTTGTTTTTCTACTCCCTTGACGCAGTCAATGACCATGATTACACTGTCTACTGCTGTCAAAGTACGGTAAGTATCTTCTGCAAAATCTTCGTGACCTGGCGTGTCTAAAATATTAATTTTCAAACCCTTATAATCAAATCCCATCACCGAGGTTGCCACAGAGATACCTCTTTGTTTTTCTATGGCCATCCAATCGGAGCGTGTAGCCATATCTATTTTATTGGATTTGACAGCCCCTGCCGTTTGTATAGCCCCACCAAAGAGCAATAGCTTTTCAGTTAGGGTTGTTTTGCCTGCATCAGGGTGGGCGATAATACCAAATGTTTTTCTTTTTTTTATTTCTTCAGCTAAAGCCATGCGTATCAATTGAACCGCAAAATTAACGATAATTAGCTTAACCTTCCTTTTTTATACCTTGATCTATTTTTGGGTGATTAGAATAGATTAATATGACATATTGCGGCCTACCCCGTTGAATGGCAAACAGTCCTTGTCTTGATCTTATTTGAATTTAAGAGAATCGCTGACATTGTGTCAGTAAAAAGCTTTTGGCACAAGCATTGTTAAATGAAAAGGGTAGAATAAAAACATTAATACAAACGAAACAGAAATGGGTAAAATCATAGGCATAGACCTAGGCACCACAAACTCTTGTGTGGCCGTGATGGAAGGAAACGAACCGGTCGTGATACAAAATAGCGAAGGGAGAAGAACGACACCGTCAATCTTAGCATTCCTCGATGGGGGCAACGGAGAGCGGAAAGTAGGAGACCCTGCCAAAAGACAGGCAATTACCAATCCTCAACATACTATTAGCTCTGTTAAGCGATTTATGGGAAAACGGTTTTCTGATGTAAAGAACGAAATGCGACATATTTCGTATGAACTTGAGTCTGGAACTAATGATGTAGTAAGGGTAAAAATAGGAGAGAGAAATTATACCCCACAAGAATTGTCGGCGATGATTCTTCAAAAGATGAAATCAACGGCAGAAGATTTTTTAGGTACAGAGGTCACTGAAGCAGTAGTCACAGTACCTGCTTATTTTAATGATGCTGAGCGTCAGGCGACGAAAGAAGCTGGACAAATTGCTGGATTAGATGTCAAGCGGATTATCAATGAGCCCACGGCTGCTGCATTGGCTTATGGCTTAGATAAAAAGAATGCCGATATGAAGATAGCGGTATATGACCTAGGAGGTGGAACGTTCGATATTTCCATATTAGAGTTGGGTGATGGCGTTTTCGAGGTAAAATCTACCAATGGAGATGTTCACTTGGGAGGAGATGATTTTGATGCCATCATTATCGATTGGTTGGCAGAAGAATTTATTAAAGATGAAAATATAGATCTAAGAAAAGATCCGATGGCGCTTCAACGTCTTAAAGAAGCTGCTGAGAAAGCGAAGATAGAATTGTCAAGTTCAAGTAGTACAGAGATTAATTTGCCCTACATCATGCCTGTGGATGGGATTCCAAAACACTTGGTCCGAACTTTATCTAGAGCAGTTTTTGAGCAATTAGCTGACAGTTTAGTCCGAAGATCTATGGATCCTGTGAAGAAGGCTTTGAAGGATGCAAATATGTCTACCAGTGATATAGATGAAGTCATTTTAGTAGGTGGATCTACCAGAATACCTAAAATCCAGGAAGAAGTAGAGAAATTTTTTGGCAAAAAGCCTTCTAAAGGCGTAAATCCAGATGAAGTAGTCGCTGTTGGAGCAGCCATTCAAGGGGGGGTATTGACTGGAGAGGTAAAAGATGTTTTATTACTCGATGTCACGCCACTTTCTTTGGGAATAGCCACGATGGGCGATGTTATGACTAGGCTGATAGAATCAAATACTACGATTCCGAGTAAAAAATCGGAAGTATTTTCTACGGCAGCAGACAGTCAGCCTTCTGTTGAGATTCATGTGTTGCAAGGAGAGCGTCCGATGGCCAAAGACAACCGAACGATTGGTAAATTTCATTTGGATGGTATCCCGCCCGCACCACGTGGGGTTCCTCAAATAGAAGTGACTTTTGATATCGATGCCAATGGCATTCTAAATGTGTCGGCAAAAGATAAAGGAACCGGTAAAGAACAAAAGATTAGAATCGAAGCTTCTTCAGGACTCAGTGATGAAGATATAGAGAAAATGAAGCAAGAAGCCCAGGCCAATGCTGAATCTGACAAACTAGAGAAAGAAAAAGTTGAGAAAATTAATGCGGCAGACTCACTTATTTTTCAAACTGAAAAACAACTGGCAGACTACGGAGATAAGGTTTCCGAAGAAAACAAAAAGGCTATTGATGAGGCTTTGGCTAAATTGAAAGAGGCCCATGCGAGTGGAGACTTGGTAGCTATTGATGCGGCTATGGAAGGACTTAATAAAGTATGGGAAGGCGCTTCTCAGGAAATCTATGCGGCGCAAGCCAGCGCTGAAGCAGCAGGCGGTGCGCCCGGTCAGGAAGCTCCTGCGGCAGAAGGTCAGCCTGATCAGGATGTCAGTGACGTGGAATATGAAGAAGTAGACGATAAAAAATAGCTGAGCGAGGGCCCTTTGTTTGTTTCATTTTAAGAAATTTTTCAAATGGCCCTCGGTTTTTATCAAGAAGTATAAGTGGGCTCTTATGAAAAATATTTTAGTTTAATTGTTGTCAACGCGAGGACGAGATTATAATTCTTTTTATATTTGCACTCCGTTAAGAGGAAACTCAAGTAAAAGAGTAAGATTATGAGTGATTTAATAAAATTTGTAGAAGCAGAAAACAGTCTAAAAAAAGAAGATTCAAGTCTTTTTGGTTCAGGAGACACAATCAATGTGCATTACAAAATCAAAGAAGGAAGCAAGGAAAGAATCCAGCAGTTCCAAGGCGTTGTGTTACAAATTAAGAACCGAAATAGCAGTGGCGAGACGTTCACGGTAAGGAAAATATCAAATGGCATTGCAGTAGAAAGAATTTTTCCATCGGGATCACCCAATATTGACAAAATAGAGGTGATGAGAAGAGGTAAAGTAAGAAGAGCAAAACTTTATTATTTACGAGATTTAAAAGGTAAGGCAGCTAGAATAAAGGATAAAATTTAAATCGCTTTATTTTCAATGACAAAAAAAAAGTCGACTGTTAAGTTGGCTTTTTTTATTTCCAGAAAACATGAAAATCTCATTCGTAAAATATCAAGGTACCGGTAACGATTTTGTGCTTATTGATAATCGTACTGAATTTTTCCCGAAGGGAAATGTCGATCTGATACAGCAGTTGACAAAAAATAAGTTTGGCATAGGAGCGGACGGGCTTATTTTAGTTGAAAATCATTCCAGCCTTGATTTCGAAATGGTTTATTTTAATGGGGATGGCAGTCAAAGCCTGTGTGGTAATGGCAGTAGGTGCGCCGTTCAATTCGCAAAAGATTTGGGCATTATAAAGGATCAAACAACTTTCAGTACTTACGATGGAGTGCACGATGCTTTTTTTCGAGAGGGATTGGTTTATTTTAGTTTACAAGACCTCAATGAGATTTTTTCAGGAGAGAATTATTTTTTCATTAATAATGGGTCTCCCCACTACGTTACTTTTGTATCTGATGTGGAAAAAATAGATGTTGAGCATGCTGGAGCCGAGGTGAGGTATTCAAAAGAATTTGCCCCTGCAGGCACCAATGTCAATTTTGTAGAAATCGATCACCAATTATTGAAAGTGAGAACTTATGAAAGGGGTGTGGAGGCTGAAACGCTTTCTTGTGGGACCGGTGTAACAGCTTCAGCCATAGTAACAGCATCCGCCTTTGAAATGGAGAGTCCGATTACCATAGAAGCTCAAGGCGGGCAGCTCTTTGTTAGCTTTGTCAAACAAGGACCTACAAGCTTTAGTGATATTTATTTGGCAGGTACGGCGATAAAAGTTTTTGAGGGGAGTATTGATGTTTAATTTGATAGCAGGATGACTTAAAAACATTAACTTTGAGCTTGTTTTGCAATTATTATAAAGAATATGTTTGACTGGATTACAAAAGGAGTTGGCAAAGTTTTTGGGACCAAGGCGGATCGCGACTTAAAGTTATTATTGCCTTATGTGGGCCTCATAAATGAGGAGTTTTTAAAATTAGCAAAAATTTCTGATGAGCAATTGAGAGGGAGGACTCAGGAATTAAAAACCGTAATTGAGGAACGCTTACAAGTCACCGATGCTGAGCTTGGGGATTTACATAAAAAAGTTAATAATAATCCAGATTTAGATCTCAATCAAAAAGACGACATTTTCAAAAAAATAGATGCGTTAGAATTAGAGAGAAACGAACAACTAGAGGTTATTTTAGAGGATATACTCCCACAGGCTTTCGCTGTGGTAAAAGAAACTGCACGAAGATTTTCGGAGCAGGGACAACTTACGGTTTCAAAAACCGATCATGATGTAGAGCTCTCCAAGATGAAGACCAATATCGAAATTAAAGGAGATCAAGCGATTTGGCATAACAAATGGTTGGCGGCCGGAACGGACATTGAATGGAATATGATTCATTACGATGTTCAATTGGTTGGGGGAGTGGTGCTTCATCAAGGGAAAATATCCGAAATGACAACGGGTGAAGGTAAAACGCTAGTAGCAACGTTACCCGCATTTCTCAATGCACTTGCCGGTCGTGGGGTTCACATAGTAACCGTTAATGACTATTTGGCCAAAAGGGATTCCGAATGGAATGCTCCTTTGTTTGAATTTCATGGATTGAAGGTAGATTGCATAGATAAATATGGTCCCAATTCTGTGGAACGACGGGCGGCCTATCAAAAAGATATTATATACGGGACCAATAATGAGTTTGGATTTGATTATTTGCGAGACAATATGGCAAGATCAACAGAAGAACTGGTGCAGGGCAAACATCATTTTGCTATGGTTGATGAGGTGGATTCAGTACTTATAGACGATGCAAGAACTCCCTTGATCATTTCAGGACCCATACCCAAAGGAGACGAACATGAGTTTTATGAATTGAGACCGAGGTTACAGAAATTGGTCGATGCTCAACGGAAATTAACTTCGGATTACCTCAATGAGGCCAAAAAATTAATAAAAGAAAACAAAGATAAAGAGGCAGGATTGCCTTTATTTAGGTCTTTTCGTGGACTGCCTAAATACAAGCCTTTGATTAAGTTTTTGAGTGAGCCGGGCATGCGTCAAGTGCTTCAAAAAACTGAAAATATTTATTTGCAGGACAATCAAAAAATGATGCCTGAGGCGGACGAAGCCCTATTTTTCACCATTGATGAAAAGCACAACTCAATAAATCTAACTGAAAAAGGGATTGATCTTATTACCAAAGATGGTGAAGATTCGACTTTCTTTATTCTACCAGATATTGCCATCGAGATCAACAAGCTAGAGGAGGATGCGGCAATAGATGAAAATGAGAAGTTGAAAGCTAAGGATACCATTATTCAAGATTACAATATTAAGTCTCAACGCATTCATTCAGTCAACCAACTGTTAAGGGCGTATTGTCTTTATGAGAAAGATACAGAATACATCGTTGTTGATTCAAAAGTTAAAATCGTCGATGAGCAGACCGGCCGTGTCATGGAAGGGCGAAGATATGCCGATGGATTACATCAAGCCATAGAAGCCAAGGAAAATGTTAAAGTAGAAGATGCTACTCAGACCTATGCGACCATTACGTTGCAAAATTATTTCAGAATGTATCATAAGCTCGCTGGAATGACTGGTACAGCTGAGACAGAAGCGGGTGAATTTTGGGATATATATAAATTAGATGTGGTGGTGTGTCCTACCAATAGACCCATTGTTCGTAAGGACATGGAAGATAAGGTATACAAAACCATCCGTGAAAAGTTTAATGCCGTAGTTGAGGAAATTACCGAGCTTACTGCGATCGGAAGGCCTGTATTGGTGGGTACCACATCAGTAGAAATATCGGAGTTACTCAGTAGGATGCTAAAGTTGAAAAACATCAAGCATCAGGTATTGAACGCCAAGCAACATGCCAAGGAAGCAGATATTATTGGAGAAGCCGGAAAACCAGGAACGGTAACGATTGCCACTAACATGGCGGGTAGGGGTACGGATATAAAACTAACCCCAGAGTCAAAGGCGGCAGGAGGGTTGGCCATTATTGGTACAGAGCGTCATGAGTCTAGACGCGTGGACCGTCAGTTGAGAGGACGATCAGGAAGGCAAGGGGATGTGGGTTCTTCACAATTTTTCGTTTCACTTGAAGATAATTTGATGCGACTTTTCGGCTCGGATCGAATGGCGAAAATTATGGATAGATTAGGCCTTAAAGAAGGTGAGGTAATTCAGCACAGTATGATCACCAAATCTATCGAAAGAGCACAAAAGAAAGTCGAAGAGAATAATTTTGCGACAAGAAAAAGGTTACTCGAATACGATGATGTCATGAATTCGCAGAGAGAGGTGATCTATAAACGTCGAAAAAATGCGCTGTACGGCGAACGATTACAATTCGACATCATGAATATGCTCTATGATCTTTGTGAGGACATGGCTCATATAAATAAGGAGGTCATTGACCGAGACGAGTTGAGACTTCAGGCGATCAGTAATTTGGGAATTGACTTTCAAATGAGTGCTGACGAATTACAGAAAATATCAGAGTCGGCATTGGCAGAAAAATTATATGACGAGGCTTATGTATCCTATTTGTCCAAAAATAAAGTTATTGTAGACAAAACACTTCCCTTACTCAAGCAATTGTTAAAAAATAGAGGGGCAGTAGTTCAAAATATTATGGTTCCTTTTACAGATGGAATCAAGCAAATTGGAGTGAGTGTCAATTTACAAGAATCAGTGGATTCAAATGGTTTAGTAGTCATTACTGAAATGGAAAAAATCATTACGGTAGCCATTATTGATCAAGTTTGGAAAGAGCATTTAAGGGATATGGATGACTTAAAGCAGTCGGTCCAAAATGCGGTTTATGAGCAAAAAGACCCACTTCTAATATATAAATTCGAGGGCTTTGAAATGTTCAAACTTTTTATTGGTAAAGTCAATCAAGAAACGATGTCATTATTGATAAAATCAGAAATTCCTATTCAAAATGAGAATGAAGTTAGGGAGGCCAATCAATCTAAATCAGCACAGAAATACCAAGAATCTAAAGCAGAGACAAAATCGGCATTAGCTTATCAAGAATCGAACCGTAAGCAAGTAGAGAAGACCGCACCTATAAAAACGCAGAAAATTGCGAGTAGAAATACAAGAGTATCCGTTAAGTATACTGATGGAATGGTCAAAAGGGACATAAAATATAAGTTGGTAGAAGAAGATTTGAAATCAAATAAATGTGTTCTTGTAGACTGATCGTTTTATTTCTAATACTGGTGCTTGCTTGTAAATCAACTAAACCAGTAAATACGGGCTATGATGAAGACTTAAGTGTATTTAGGTTAGAGCTCCCCAAGGTGAATGATGTGGCATCAGTATCTAAAATACTCAAAGAGCCGGTAGAATTGCAGGGGCATATAACCAGAGAAATTGATAGTATCAGTCATTTAATGGTCGCTCAAAATAAAAAGCTCAATGTACGAGATGGCTTTGTTATTCAAGTCTATTCCAATACCAATCGAGATGAGGCCCTTGATATTCATAATTATTGCCAAGATCTTTTCCCAGATTTGATCACTAATTTGACCTATAATCAACCAAATTATAGAATAAAAATGGGTGCTTTTCATGAAAAGCTAACCGCCACTAGGTTTTTAAATGAGATCAAAAAAACCTTTCCCAAATCTATAGTAATTGCAGAAAAAATTCCAATTATAGTACCAGATGAGTAAGCTACTTAAGAGTATTAAAATCATGTCTGATTCTCTTTTTGAAGAAATTCAGATGTACCGAAGACATTTACATCAACATCCTGAATTGTCTTTCGAAGAATACCATACGGCAGATTTTATTGAGGAGAAACTGAGGAAAATTGGGATAGAAAATATTCAAAGAATTGCTAAAACAGGAGTTACTTTTCTGCTTGAGGGATCGAGACCAGGTAAAAACATTGCCTTAAGGGCGGACATAGATGCGCTTCCTATTTTAGAAAAAAATCAAATTGATTATAAATCTAAACATGAAGGTATTATGCACGCTTGCGGACATGATGTCCACACGTCATGTTTATTGGGAGTGGCAAAAATTTTGTATCAATTAAAATCAGAGTTTAAAGGAAGCGTCAAATTTATCTTCCAACCTGGAGAGGAGAAAACTCCTGGGGGTGCTTCCTTATTAATTAAAGAAGGTATTCTAGAGGACCCTATTCCCGAAACCATTCTGGGACAGCATGTCATGCCTTTTATCGAGGTGGGAAAAGTAGGTTTTCGTCCGGGGAAGTATATGGCAAGTTCTGATGAAATTTATCTTACGATCGAGGGTAAGGGTGGACATGCTGCCATGCCTGAAAAGCTCGTGGATCCGGTCATTATTACCAGTCATATTTTGATTGCGCTACAGCAGATTGTCAGCCGAAAATCTAGCCCTAAGACGCCTTCTGTCCTTTCATTTGGAAATATATCGGGCAAAGGAGCTACCAATGTGATCCCCGATTTTGTAGATGTGGCGGGAACCTTTCGAACTTTTGACGAGAAATGGAGGGCAGAAGCCTTGTTGTTAATTACTCAAATGGCGGAGGGTATTGCGGCATCCATGGGAGCAAAATGTAAAGTGAGAATTGAGAAGGGTTATCCGTTTTTATTCAATGATCCAGCCTATACTGAAAGAAACATATCAGCCGCTAAAGAATATCTAGGTGCTGAGAATGTGGTTAATCTAGATTTATGGATGGCCTCTGAGGACTTTTCTTTTTATTCTCAAAATGTAGAGGGGTGCTTTTATAGGTTGGGAACACGAAATGAAGCTAAATCTATCGTTTCAGGAGTGCATACTCCTCATTTCAATATAGATGAAGACGCCATGAAGATTGGTATGGGTTTAATGAGCTGGCTAACTATTCAAGAACTCAACCATTAATACTCAAGAGATAGGTTTATTTTAGAGAAAAAAAGAAGATACGTCACGAAAAATAGTTACATTTTCTTAAAATTATTGAAAGTGAATTCCTTGATAGACAAAATAATTTCATTAATAAAGCTTAAAGGCGATCAGGTAAAACTTGAGTTGATCTCAAAATTCTCTAAGCTTTTAGCTATTTTAATTTTATTTTTTACGCTGGCTATCTTGTCATTGCTGATGCTGATTTTTCTATCTCTAGGCATAGCAGTTATTTTTAATGAGTTTTTAATGAGTACTTATTTGGGATATTTCATTGCGAGTGCCTTTTTTTTCTTCATGGTCATTATTATTGTATGGATGGCCAGATCTGGGAAACTGCAAAACTGGGTGGAGGGAGTGATCATTGAATCCAGTTACAAAAACCATGAGTAAGCATTCCTTCAAATATGAACATTTGAAAGCGCAACTGAAGTCAGATGAGGAGCGAGTGCGCACAGACTTGGACGAGGCATCTCGGAAGTTTGAGAAGAAATGGAATTCCAGGGTGTTAGGTTTTGGTTTGACAGCAGCAATAATTGGGCTAGGATATTACCGGTTTAGTCCTAAAAAAAAACCTTCTAAGAAAGCCAAGAATAAAGAAAAGACCTCTTACAAAAGCCGTTCTTTAGTAGGCGTTATATACAGCTTAATAGGTCAGCAAATACCCATAATTTTTGAAAAAATATTTAAGGAAATGGCCAATAAAGCGAAAGTTAAGGAGTAGTTAAGATTTTATCAGCACCTCTCTTTTCCTCATTTGTCCTGCAGTGATACCAAACATCATCTTGAATCGTCTACAAAAATAAGCAGTGTCTCTATAGCCTGTGTTCTTTCCTATGGTTTGGATAGATTGTTTGGTTGTTCTCAATAAAACAACTGCCTTTTCCATTCGTTGATATTCTATATAATCCTGCGGATTAATTCCAGTAAGCAATTTGAAATATTGACCTACATAATCTTCAGAAACCCCTGCTACTTTTGCTAATTGTCTATTAGATAGATCAGCCTCTAGGTTTTCTTTGATAAATCCAAAAATATTGATCAATCTTGGGTCTTTCAAATAGCTACTTTTAGTAACAAATTGTTCTAAAAATAATTGATTATTGATGATATAGCGTATGATTTCAATAATTAAGAGCTCAGTCAAAACATTGATTTTTCGTGTATTTCCAACTTCTAAAGAGGACGACTCATCATTGATTTGATTTAAAATAGTAATGATTGTATCATTTTTTTGAATGATAAATGGAGAGATATCCAAAGACGTAAAAAAATTTACAGCATCAAATACCTTTGCCTTAAAGCCTAGGGTGATGAAACGGCTCTTGCTCAACGAGCCGTTAGGGTGTTGAATGGATTTAATAGAGGATGCCATTTCATTTATGAAATATTCTTGGGTCTTTTCAGGGCCATCTTTAGCGCCGTAAGCTATGCTTGTTTGCCTACCACCAGGGATAAAAAGCACTTCATCGGGATGTACTACATTTTTATCTTTACCAAAATATAATTCACCAGCCTGTACGAGAAAAAGCGTATTATCTACATCATAGAAATCTGTAATATTTACAGGTTTTAAAACATCAATATTTTTAGAAGAAGTAAATTTAATTGAGAGGGCATTGATGATCCTATTATATTGTTCCATGACCGTATTAACTCATAAAATGATTTATTTTTGATAGTAATAGACCAAAAATATTCCATAATAACTAAATCTCAAATAAATAGAAACGTTATTTGAAATAAATTAAAAATAGGCGAAGATAAAATATAATTATTTTAATAATTGTCGGGCAATAATTATTTTTTGAATTTCTGAAGTGCCTTCATAAATCTCTGTGATTTTAGCATCCCGCATCATGCGTTCAACATGGAACTCTTTCACATAGCCATAGCCACCGTGAATTTGTACGGCATCAGTGGTAACCGACATAGCCACGTCAGAGGCATATAGTTTGGCCATGGCTGATGCTTGAGCATAGTCGCCATTTGCATCTTTGAGTTGCGCCGCTTTTAAAGTAATAAGCTGGGCGGTCTCCACTTTTGTAGCCATTTCAGCTAATTTAAATTGGATGCCTTGATGTTCACTTATTTTTTTGTTGAAGGAAGACCTTTCTTTGGTATATGCGATGGAGCGTTCAAGTGCTCCTTTCGCAATGCCCACCGCTTGAGCGGCAATACCTAATCGACCACCATTCAGCGCCTTCATGGCGAATGTGAATCCAAATCCTTCTTCACCTATTCTGTTTTCTTTGGGAACTTTGACGTCCTGAAACATTATAGAATGCGTGTCGGAACTACGAATACCCATCTTATCTTCTTTTTTACCAATCATCAAGCCGGGCATACCTTTTTCTAAAATGAATGCATTGATGCCTTTGTGTTTTTTGGAAGGATCACTTTGAGCCATGACCAAATAATAGGTAGCTGATTGGCCATTTGAAATCCAATTTTTAGTACCATTTAAAAGATAATGATCACCGCAATCGATGGCCGTTGTCTTTTGGGCGGTAGCATCTGAACCTGCCTCGGGTTCGGAAAGACAAAAGGCTCCAATGACGGTTCCTTTGGCCAAAGGGTTTAAGTATTTTTCTTTTTGCATTTCATTGCCGAAGCGCTCAAGTCCCCAGCAAACCAAAGAGTTGTTTACCGACATGATGGTACCTACCGCTGCTTCTATTTTACAGATTTCTTCTAGTGCCAAAACATAAGAGACGGCATCTAGGCCACCCCCACCATATTTTGGATCTACCATCATCCCTAGGAAGCCCAATTGGCCCAGTTTTGCTATTTGGTCAGTTGGGAAAATTTGTTGATTATCTCTGTCAATTACTCCTGAGAGTAATTCTTTTTCAGCGAAATCTTTGGCTGCTGCTTGTACACTTTGCTGTTCTTCACTGAATGTGATTTGATTCATATACCAAAAATAAGATTTTTTTATTATGCATGCATAATAAATTCACATAAAATACTTTCTGTCTTATTTCAATCACGACTTCCACCGAGGTAAATCATTACCCAATAGAATAAGGTAGCCAATGAACTCAGTGCAGCAATCAAATAGGTCTGTGCAGCGGTATCTAAGGCATCTTTAGCCATGGCATGTTCTGATTCTGTGACAATATTGCGGGTATGGATCCACGCCAACGCTCTTTTGCTGGCATCGTATTCGACGGGAAGGGTCAAAAATGCAAATAAGGTGAAAATCGCATAACAGGCAATGATGACAAGAATGCTGGATTCCATAGAGAATATATTATTCATGAACATACTCCCAAAAAACATGGCCAAAAAGATAAAATTAATCACCTTGGCACTGATGTTTTGAACAGGAACCATGGCAGATCTCAAGGTGAGGTATTTGTAACCTGTGAGGTGCTGCACGGCATGCCCACATTCGTGGGCAGCCACGGCCGCTGCTGCTGCTGATCTCCCATGAAACACATCAGGACTTAAATTAACTGTTTTTTGTTCAGGGTTGTAGTGATCGGTCAGTTGCCCTTCCACGGAGATCACCTGGACATCAATAATGCCGTTATCTCTCAGCATTAATTGGGCAATTTCATTGCCTGACAGATTACTTGATAAGGGGGTTTGGCTGTATTTTTTAAATTTATTTTTGAGTCGTTTGCTGACTACCCAGCTGGCGATCATAAAACCTATAATTATTATAAAAAGCATTCGTTATTTTTTAAGTTGTTCAATCAATTTAGTGGTCGAATAGCCATCTGTGAATTCAATGACCTCGACAGTCCCTCCAGCAGCCAAAATACTTTCGGCACCGATGATATTCTCTTTGGTATAATCGCCACCCTTCACCAAAACATCTGGCAGAAGGGTATTGATGAGTATCAAAGGGGTGTCTTCATCAAACTCGATGACCAAATCAACAAATTCGATGGCAGCCAGCATTCTCGATCGCGCTATCAGATGATTAATAGGTCTTTGATTCCCTTTCAATTTTCTAACAGAATTATCTGAATTTAACCCGATGATCAGTTTGTCCCCTTTCAGCTTGGCTTTCTCCAAGTAATCTACATGGCCTAAATGCAATATATCAAAACAACCATTGGTGAAAACAACGCATTGCTGGTTATTTTTCCAAGTTTTTACGGCGTTTTTGGCCTGTGTTAGATCCATGATTTTATTCGAATTCATTGCGATTCTTTTTTTCAATACCTAAAGTTATCACTAAAGAGACTCCGCCAAAAATAACTACGGATAAAACTTGAGAACTGTGCAACAGTGTTGCGAGAAAAAGACCCGTTGTGTTTTCAATACCGTACAAGCCCAACATCATCGCAATCATGGCATGATAGGTGCCAATGCCCCCTTGCACCGGTAAGGCCAAAGCAATGCCCCCACTCACCAAAAGCATGAATCCAGCCGTTAAAGATAGGCTTGAGGTTTCTTCTAGTGCGAAAAAGATCATATAGGACATCAAAAAATAGGTCAGCCACATCACCATTGTTGTGATCAAGAAAAGATATTTCTTCTGAATAGATTTGATCGTCAAGATACCTTTAAGTACTTCCAAAGCCATTTTTTTAATACGTTGGGACACGGGTGTATGCGTTCTTGAAATCACGAGTACCAGCACACTGCAAATCATCATAGATATGAGTACAGCATAGAGAATTCCATTTACGGGGATATTATAGGTACTGAAGATATTTTCAAAATAAGTAACGATTAAATCAAATTCCAGGAAGAGGGCCACTACAAGAAAGAAGAGTAAGACCAAGCTGTCGATAATGCGTTCGGTCACCACGGTTCCAATGCTGAGACTCACGGGTATCTGATTGGTTTTCTTTAAAACTGCACAACGTATCACTTCCCCTAATCTTGGAAAGGCGAGGTTGGCGAGGTAACCCACAAAAACAGCTAAAGTCAATCTAAAAGTGCTGACTTTTTGATCCGCAGCCTTTAGTAAAAGCTGCCATCGATAAGCCCGAGAGACATAGGCCAACACAGATAGCAGCATCGATCCAATGACCCATCCATAACGGGTCTGGTCTAACTTAGAGAGGAAATCATCTAGTGGAACATTTTTGAAGGCATAGAAGAGCAACAACAATCCCAATAAGAGTGGGAGAGAGAATTTTAAAAAAGGAATAATTTTCCTCATTACATAGGGTTGTTTTCACTAAGAAAAATAACAACAAGTTGGATCGGTATCGCTAATTTATTTTTAATGGGACCATAGGAAATACTTATACCCCCTATCTGAGATTTTAAAACTTCAATGAGCATATTTATTTATTATTCCCGCAAAAATATATTGTCAATCAACCTTACGCCTTCAACATATGCTGCAATACATAGGGCTGTTTTTTTTCCATTTTTCAAGGACTTTAATGGCTTGAATTTGTTCAAATTTAATACTTCACAATATTCAATGGATAATCCTTCTTGTTTTTTGTAAAAATCATTGAGTTGAACTTTTAATTCGTCTGTCGACTTAAACGTTTCAAAATTATTTTTTGCCCAAATCAAGCCTTTATAAATCTGGGCAGCAATTTTTATACCAGATGGAGATAGATGTGCATTTCGAGATGACAAAGCCAGTCCATTTTTTTCCCTAACGGTAATAACACCCTGTAATTTTATAGGGTATGAAAATTCTTTGATGATGTGTTTTATCAAAATAAATTGTTGTAAATCTTTTAATCCAAAAAAGGCAACATTGGGTTTGATGAGATTAAAGAGTTTCATGACCACGAGTCCAACGCCTTCAAAATGGCCAAGTCTGAAGGCACCTTCGAGTTTATGAGAAATAACTCCAAAATCAATTTTTACAGCAGGCTCTTTTGGATAAATCAGTTTTGCATCTGGATTGAACAGGAGATCCACTCCCGCATTTTTGAGTTTATTGGAATCTTTTAAAAGATTGGAAGGATAATTTATAAAATCTTCTGCTTGATTAAACTGTAAAGGGTTTATAAAAATACTCACGATGACATAGTCTGAATGCAGGTGAGCTTGCTTGATTAATTCCATATGCCCATCATGCAAAGCGCCCATGGTGGGGACAAGTCCTATTTTCAGCCCTTTTTTAGAGGCTTTTGACAATTCTTCTTCAAGAGAAGTTAATTCATTTACGCTTAGCATAAGAAGAGTTAAAAAATCTATTATGGTTTTTGATAAAGAATTAAATAATTGATAATGACGTAAAAATATCGTAATTTTACACTCTTTTAAGTAAAACAGTATTAAATATCTTTGTTATGTCAAATTTTAAGATCTTATATGTTGCAAGCGAAATTAACCCTTTCCTTAAGACATCTGAGGTAGCCGATTTCGTCAGGAGCTTGCCACAAGCGATGTTAGAAAAAGGAATGGAAATTAGAATTCTCGTACCTAGGTTTGGTTTGATAAATGAAAGGAAAAATAGACTGCATGAAGTAGTTCGCTTATCTGGAATAAACATTTCTGTTGGAGATGAAGAAAAGCCCTTGGTGATCAAAGTCGCGTCTATTCCTAATGCCAAACTGCAAGTATATTTCATAGATAATGAAGACTATTTTCATAGGAAGGCTGTTTTTTACGATAAGGAAGATAACTTTTATGAAGATAACGATGAACGCGCAATATTCTTCTGTAAAGGCGTTTTAGAAACAGTTAAAAAATTGGGATGGGCACCTGACGTGATCCATTGTAATGATTGGATGACCAGTTTGATTCCTTTATATGTTAAAACAACTTTTAAAAACGATCCGATTTTTCAAAATGCCAAAACGGTATTTACCGTACATGACACCAAATTTAATCATGTATTTGGGGATGATTTACTCGAAAAAGTTAAGATGATAGATATCGAAGACAGTATGTTAGATCTTTTAAAAACCGCAGACTACGAGGGTTTTATTAAGATAGGGATGCAATATGCTGACGCCATAAGTAATGCTGATGGAGAAGCCTCAGCGAGTTTCAAAGAACTTATAAAAACTCTCTCAGAAGGCAATCACATCAATGACATTAAGCAAGATGAAAATTTCGAGGAATCTTATTTTAAACTATACAATGAGCTTATTGGATAAGGGAAATTTTGTAATCATAGGATTATTCTTATTGATTATTTCCTCCTGCGAACAAGATGAAAATATCATTAACGTTAATGTAGAAGGGGTTACGAAAACCAGTTATGTTGAATTCAACATAACTACTAGTGAGATACTCATTGATAGCTTACGGACAGATGATTCCAATTTTATTTTGGTTGGAGATTATGAAGATCCACTTTTTGGAGCGCTGGCAGCTAAAGCTTATTTTGAATTACAATACGATTCAGGTGCGGTTATAGCTGATACGTTGTCACTAGATTCAGTCGTTTTTATTCTGAAAATTGAGGATCAGCTGATGGAGGGTGCCTCAGCACGCTTCAATATGGATGTTCATGCAATGCGTGATTCCCTCTTTGCACAGGCAGTTTACCTAGCAAATAAAGAATTACCCGTAGCAAAGAACCTTCAAAGTGTAACAAATAATGTAAACAATACTGATTCTTTGTTTGTTTTTTCAGGAGCTGATTTTAGTAATTATTTATTTAAACAAATGTTGGATTTAGATGTGAGCGAGCAATATAGCTATAGGAGCGAGTTGGCCTTTGTGCCAGCAGCAGAAAATGAAGCGTTATTGTCTTTTGATATGACCTCGGAGGAAACTAAAATTCTTATCTATTCACGGGATCCTAACGACTCTTTGTTTATTACTAAATTCAGGTTTAATAACGTTCATTTCACTCAGTTGGACAGAGATAAATCTGATTCAGATCTAGCTGGGTTATCAAATCTGGATAGCTTACAATTTTCTGATGATTTTAGTGTCATTAACCCCATGCAAGGTTTATTTACAGTGCTAGATTTTTCGGAGGTAATCCAATTTTTAGACAATAAAGATAATATTATTCTTAACAGTGTGGAGCTAGACGTAGGGTTGACTGCAGCTTCCACAGATCCCATAAAAAGTGTAAATTTTTATACTTTCAATGAGCAGGGGGGCATAAATGGGAATACTTTTGCGTCCCTTGACCTAGTGATCCAAGGGAATTTAGATTATGTCGAAACCTTCAATCGGGCGGCCAGTGACTTTTTGCTAAGTGAGGAGAGCTTTATTTCCGGAGCGGGTGTTTTTTCACCTGTTACTTCGGAAGTATCGGAATTGTCTTATAATACCACGATTACCTTGTCTCTGGAGGATCGTTATCTTCGAAATACTTTTTTAGAAGATAGTAATCTCGAGAAAATGGTCATGATTGCAGAGGATAGATTAACGCTCAATCAATCATTTGTCGAAAGGGGATCAGTGACCGTTAAAATTTATTATACCGAAGCCAATTAACTTAATATGTGTGGAATTGTAGCTTACATTGGAGCTAAAAATGCCTTGCCAGTGCTGATCAAAGGCTTAAGTAGGTTGGAATATAGAGGCTATGATAGTTCGGGTGTTGCCCTGATTGAGGAGGGATTAACGGTCTTTAAAAAACAAGGAAAAGTCAAAGATTTAGTAAAGGAGATAGGTGAAACCAAATTACGAGGGACTATCGGGATAGGGCATACGCGCTGGGCCACACATGGGATACCCAATGATGTCAATTCACATCCACATATTTCAGAAAATGGTAAAATATCTATCATTCATAATGGAATTATTGAAAATTATCAAGCTATTAAAACTGATCTAGAACTACGAGGTTATACCTTTAAAAGTGATACCGACACGGAGGTGGTTGTGTGCTTGATTGAAGATATTCAAAAAAATAGCCAGTTAAAGATCGGAGATGCGGTAAGAGTGGCTTTATCGAAAATTGTTGGGGCATATGCCCTAGTAGTTTTATCAGAAGATCAACCGGATAGATTGATTGCAGCAAGAAAAGGAAGCCCTATGGTTTTAGGCCTTGGAGACGGAGAGTATTTCATAGCTTCAGATGCTTCGCCTATCATAGAATATACAGATAAGGTTATTTATCTTAATGACGAAGAAATAGCTGTGATCACCCGTGAGGGCTATGAAATCAGGAATTTACAAGATGTCCCCCAGTCTCCTTACATTCAACGGTTGGATTTGGAACTTGAAGCCATTGAAAAAGGAGGATATGATTATTTTATGCTCAAAGAAATATTTGGGCAACCCCAATCGATAGCAGATGCCATGCGAGGTAGACTCTCTATTGATGCCCATAAATTGGTATTGGGTGGGATTCAAAAATACGCGGACCAATTGGTAGAGGCTAAACGTATTGTCATCATTGCCTGTGGTACGTCTTGGCATGCCGGCTTGGTTGCCGAATACCTTTTGGAGGACCTATGCCGAATTCCGGTTGAGGTAGAATATGCCTCTGAGTTTAGATACCGAAATCCTGTCATTGAGAAAGGGGATATGATCCTGGCCATATCTCAATCAGGCGAGACGGCGGACACCTTAGCGGCGATCGAGCTAGCTAAATCTAAAGGGGCCATTATTTTAGGAATAGTTAACTCCGTAGGCTCTTCCATTTCGAGACTTACCCATGAAGGCGCCTATTTACATACCGGTCCAGAGATTGGCGTAGCGTCGACAAAAGCCTTTACAGGTCAGCTTACGGTGCTTATCATGATTGCTTTAAGAGTGGCCATTCGTAAGCAAACGATTTCTGTACCTGCTTATCAGGATCTTTTAGAAGCGCTACATCAGATCCCCCATAAGATCAAGCGGGTCCTTGAGAAAAATGATCAGATCAAAGAAATTTCAGTACATATTCAAGACGTCCCGAATTGTTTGTATTTAGGGAGGGGATATAATTTTCCAGTTGCCTTAGAAGGGGCCTTGAAATTAAAAGAAATCTCCTATATACATGCTGAAGGTTATCCGGCGGCTGAAATGAAGCATGGGCCTATTGCGTTAGTCGATGAAAATATGCCGGTCATTATCATTGCTACGAGAGATAAATCCTATGATAAAATTGTTTCCAATATACAGGAGATCAAGGCGCGCAAAGGGATCGTCATCGCCGTAGTAACCGAAGGAGATCGTTTGATCCCTAAGATGTCAGATTTTATCATAGAGGTACCTGATGCACCGGAATGTTTGATGCCCTTGTTGTCGGTGATTCCTTTGCAGTTGTTGTCTTATCACATCGCGGTGCTGAGAGGTTGCAATGTTGATCAGCCAAGAAATTTGGCTAAGTCAGTTACAGTGGAGTAAGGTTATGTGTTCAAAGTTGTAACCCCAATAATTTAATCGTAAGATTCTCAGTATCAATTATTACTACCAAACTTTGGGAATCAAATTATAGTGATTATCAACAGTATTTATTCAATCGTATTTGTGAGTATAAGGAAAGTTTTGTAACCCCCATTGGTTATAGAAAGATATCTCAAATCTTTAATGAGGAGGGATTGAAAACTCCTCGAAATACGGAATTTTCTAACTCAAAAGTTCATTCTATCTACAAAAAAGGTAAGATTAGAGAGGAACGAATAAATAGAAAAGATATTGTTGAGGTAGGTCAGGTTCATATAGAACCTATGTGACTCCTCACTAATG
>CAJJCN010000090.1 GCA_905182655.1 Flammeovirgaceae bacterium UBA4465 | reverse complement strand
CAAAAACTCGGTTAACCCATGAGTCAAACCGAAAAACAAGGGTCCAAACAGGTCCTGCACATACACCCCACTGAGCTCCTCTTCTGACAATTGAAACCCCTCTTTTAAGGAGGCTCCCGGGATTATGGTCATTTTTTCTGCCCCTATATCCCCGGTTTTTTTCATGAATACCAAGGCAGCAAATATGAGCCCTAAGCCTACAGCAAAAACCAAATTCCAGAAAACAGCCAATAGTAATACGCCCAACAAAATGACGGATTCGCTTCTTGGCATTTTTAATAGGCCTTTGAGTCCTTTATAATCCATCACGTCAATACCTACAGTGATGAGAATCCCCGCTAAAACCGCGGCCGGGATCTTAGAAGCAATCGGTCCAATGGCCAACAATATGAATAATAAAAACAATCCTGCCATCATTCCGGACAATCGAGTTTTGCCGCCGGCCCTGATATTGACCACAGTTCTTATGGTTGCACCTGCACCGGGTATCCCCCCAAAAAAGGCGGCAATCGAATTGCCTATCCCTTGCCCTAATAATTCTTTGTTGGGCGCATGTTTTGTATGGGTTAAATTATCTGCCACCACGGAAGTGAGTAGAGAATCAATGGCCCCTAACAAGGCCAAGGTGACCGCCGAAAACAAAAAGGGTGACATTTCTACTAGATTAAAATCATATAAAATGCCCAAATTAAAGTCGGGTAAACCACTGGGTATCTTATTAATTTCAAGATACGATATGTTTAAAAAATAGGCGCCTGTCGAAACAACCAGTAGCGCTATGAGCGTACTGGGGACAGAGGTAGTTATACGCTTAAATCCGTAGATCAATAGAATCGTCAATAGGCATAATATAAGCTCTGTATACTTAATCTGACCTATGGCCCTGGGCAATACCTTAAAAGTGCCTACCACTCCGTTCGAATATTGAGTAGCAAGCAATTTGGATTCCTTTTGAATTTCTACCAGTGGCACATTTTGTGCTCTTGCAATGGTTTCATCGAAATTCTCAAGGACCATGACATCTTCCATCACCTCTTCTACCAGAATTTTTTCTAATATATTTTCTTCTGCCTGAGCTTTAAATGTTTTAATCAACGCTTGATCTTGATTTGGATAATATCCTAATGCAGGAAGCATTTGTGTGACGATGATCATGACACCTATCGCCGTCATAAATCCCGATACCACAGGGTTCGGTATGTAGCGCACATAAGTTCCTAAACCACTTAAGCCCAAAACAATTTGTAGGCATCCTGCAAGCAAGAAAATAAGCATAATAGATGGAAATGCCTGAGAGACATCTCCATTAAAGCTGGCAATCACACCTGCGATCACCGTCATACTTACCGCCGTCATAGGCGCGGTAGGTCCTGAAATTTGGGTCTGAGTCCCTCCAAACAGAGCGGCAAAAAAGCTTACAAATATGGCGCCATATAACCCGGCGGCAGCGCCCAATCCTGAACTCACTCCAAAAGCCAAAGCCAAGGGTAATGCGACTACGCCTGCCGTTAAGCCGCCAAATAAATCTCCTTTAAAATGTGTGAAATCAAAATAATTTTTTATTCGTGAAAACATAAATCTCCCTTTTTGTTAGTATGAAATAAATTAGAATTTGTCTTGGAATAGTGGCTTTGTGATTTGATTTCACAAAGTGCTTGACTACATCTCTAAGATTAGACTTCAGGGGGAGGGAGAATTATTTCTAAAAATAATGCTATTAATGAATAATGGATATGTGCCCGCAACAGAGCGACATTTAAGAGTTCGTTTGACGCCTTATTTCTCGCAAAAAAAAGGTCATTCAAGGTTTTCTCATCCTCAGTGTTTTCCTCCTCAGTTTCGGCATCGAAATCAATCAAATGTATAACCTCCATCGGCGGATCAGTAGAAAGCAAATGTCCTTGATTAAAAATAATGCTTAGGGAGAAAACCAAAACATATGCACACGACACATAACGCAAGCCATTTTGTAATGTAAAGGATAAAATAGCATTTATTAATCTTTTCATTCTCCCCCAAAATATTAAATATATTTTAAAAAAGTTTAAAAAAATGATTTAATTATTATAAATGATTTAATTAATAGATTATAATTTGAATTTTTTTAATTGTGGTACACGTTAAAATTCCCTAGTTTTTTTCACCCTTTTTGGCCTCTTCCCAATAAATATCCATTTCTGATAAGGTCATTTCAGAAAGTAATTTTCCTTCTTTTTTTGATGCCCTTTCAAGATACTGAAATCTTTTAATGAATTTTTTATTGGTTCGCTCGAGCGCTTCTTCTGGATTAATTCCTTGAAATCTCGCATAGTTAATTAAAGAAAATATGACGTCTCCAAACTCCTCATTCTTCCGTTTTGAATCTACTCTTTCAGCCTGCATTTCGGCCTTAAATTCTTTGATCTCTTCCTCTACTTTGGACCATACTTGTTCCCCATTTTCCCAATCAAATCCTATTCCACTGGCCTTTTCTTGAATCCGCATGGCTTTCACCAGGGCCGGCAAAGATCGGGGGACTCCTCCAAGTACCGATGTGTTTCCCTTTTCTTTCAATTTGATCTGCTCCCAATTGGCTTTCACAGTTGCCTCGTCTTCGGCAAGGGTATCACCATAAATATGTGGATGCCTTCGAATTAATTTTTCGCATATTCCGTTCAATACCGTCCCCATATCAAAGGCTTTTTTTTCAGCCCCTAATCTCGCATAAAAGGTCAAGTGCAACATAAGATCTCCCAACTCCTCTTTTACCTCCTCTAAATCGCCCTCTAATATGGCATCGGACAGCTCATAAGTTTCTTCAATGGTCAGGTGCCGCAGGCTCTCCATGGATTGCTTTTTATCCCAAGGACAGTTTTCTCTGAGCTCATCCATAATGGTCAGTAAACGATCAAAGGCTTCTAATTTTGCGGATCTTTCAAGATCTGGATGCCTGATTATTTTCTTTGTCATATCAAAAAGTAAATCTTATTACAAAACTATTGTAAAGTTAACCTTCTGAATTATTAACTTTGTAATATATAATATATGATCACTGTATTCTTAAGTATTGGTTTTGTTGCCCTCTTTTTTGTGGGCATGTCGGTACGCTTAATTTTCTTAAATAAAGGAGAGTTTAAAGGTACTTGTGCTTCGCAAAACCCTTACCTTAATCCAGAAGGCGCTGCTTGCGGCTATTGTGGTAAAACGGTTGCCGCAGGAGCTTCCTGTGAAAAAAATGAATCTGAAGTAACCAAAATATTGGAAAAGTTCAACTGAGTCCAACCACTCGAAATATTCAAAATCCCTAAATAAACCAAAACTTGACGTTAATAAAATCTATTGCCGGTATCCGCGGAACCATCGGCGGAAATCCAGGCGAAACTCTATCTCCTTTAGATGTGGTAAAATATGCTGCTGCTTTTGGTGAAATCCTTAAATCTAAATTTAAGAAGCCTAAGGTCGTCATTGGACGTGATGCAAGACCTTCCGGTCCTATGATTGGGGCCCTTTTGTCTAATACGTTGATCGCCCAAGGCATTGATGTGATTGACACGGGCTTGAGTACGACCCCTACCGTTGAGATGGCCGTTGTTGCTGAAAAAGCACAGGGAGGCGTCGTTATCACCGCAAGTCATAATCCCATTGGCTGGAATGCCCTCAAGTTATTAAATGAGGCTGGTGAATTTATTTCAGCCGAATTTGGTGCAGAAGTACTCAAACGTGCGGACACTGGTGATTATTCTTTTGGAGAAAGTAAAAATATTGGAAATATTATTCCCTTAGAGGCTACTATTGCCGATCACATTGATAAAATAATCCATTTAGACCTGGTAGATGTCCCCAGTATAAAGGCTAAAAAATTCAAAGTCATTTTAGATGCCGTGAACAGTACAGGAGGTATCGCCATTCCCTTATTACTAGAAAAACTAGGTGTGGAAGTGGTCCAAATAAATGGTGACCCGACAGGCATATTTGCCCATAACCCCGAACCCTTACCCGAAAACATAGGTCAAATTTGCAAAGAGATAGAAAACGGCAAGTTTGATCTGGGTATTGTCGTAGATCCGGACGTAGATCGATTGGCTTTGGTCAGTGAAAATGGAACGCCTTTTGGTGAAGAATATACCTTGGTAGCCGTAAGTGATTATGTGCTCTCCAAAACTCCAGGTAATACCGTTTCTAATCTAAGCAGTACCCAGGCTTTAAAGGTAGTGACGGAAAAACGCAAGGGAATTTATCACCCCGCTGCCGTAGGTGAAGTCAATGTGGTTGCCAAAATGAAAGAAGTAGCTGCTGTAATTGGCGGGGAGGGCAATGGTGGCATTATCTATCCTGAATTGCATTATGGCAGAGACGCTTTGGTCGGAATTGCCCTGTTTCTTTCACATTTGGCTCAGTTCGGTCGTCCCGCCTCGATGTTACGGGCACAATACCCCAATTATTTCATCTCAAAAAATAAAATTGAACTCACACCAGAAATCAATATTGATGCCATTTTGGAAACGCTTAAAAATAAATACGACAAGCATCCCATCAATACCATCGATGGTCTGAAAATAGAATTTGATAATGATTGGATACATCTCCGGAAGTCAAATACCGAACCCATCATCAGAATTTTTGCAGAATCGGAAAATCCTGTGACCGCAGATCATTTAGCAAATAAAATTATTTCAGATATTAAAGAAATAATTACTGATTGATTAATTTACCCTTGATGAAGGTATATCTAGACAACGCAGCTACCACTCCCCTCGACCCCACAGTCTTTGAGGCCATGAAACCGCTGATGCTTGAACATTTTGGAAATCCTTCTTCCATCCATGGTCATGGTCGGGAGGTGAGGTCTCATATCGAAAGATCCCGTAGTAAAGTCGCTGCTTTATTAAAAACATCTCCGGGTGAAATCTTTTTCACTTCTGGCGGAACAGAGGCCGATAATGCGGCCCTTTTCGGTTGTGTTAACACCTTGGGAGTAGATCACATCATTACCTCTAAAATTGAACACCATGCGGTATTGCATACCGCAGAACTCTTGGCTCAGCAAAAACCTTTGAAATTAAGCTTTGTCAATTTAAAAGAAGCCGGTCAAATTGATCTAGAACATTTAGAAACGCTGTTGAAGATCCCTTCAAAAAAAACGTTGGTATCCCTTATGCATGCCAACAATGAAATCGGTAATCTCACTGACTTAGAAAAAATAGGCACCTTGGCCCATCAACACGAGGCCCTATTTCATTCCGATACGGTGCAAACCATGGGCCATATTAACCTCGATTTATCCAATTTACCAGTAGATTTCTTGGTCGGTTCTGCCCATAAATTCAATGGGCCTAAAGGGGTTGGGTTTCTATATATCAATTACCGTCATAAAATCAATCCCTTTATAAACGGAGGGGCACAAGAAAGAAACATGCGGGGAGGTACCGAAAATGTTTATGGAATTGTAGGGCTTGCCAAAGCCTTAGAAATTGCCTGTGAAGAGCTGGAAGTGCAAAAAGTGCAAATCATAAAGCTCAAAAAATACATGATTGGTCAATTGGTGAAAAAAATTCCTGGCGTTCAGTTCAATGGACAATGTGCCGATCTTGATCACAGCCTGTACACGGTATTAAATGTTTGCCTACCACCCACACCCCATAATGAAATGCTTCTTTTTAATTTAGATATCTCTGGAATCTCTGCCTCGGGTGGAAGCGCCTGCTCTAGTGGATCAAATATCGGTTCTCATGTGTTAGCTGAATTGAATCGAGATCCTAAAAGAGGTGCGGTAAGGTTTTCTTTTAGTAAGTACAACAACCTAGGGGAAATTGATTACACGGTAGAAACCCTCAGCAAGCTGATGCGCCCGACATAATACATTACCTTTTGCTATTCTGGCTCCATGGTCATGATGGCGCCCATCAGTTTAATCCCATACCAAAGATTTTCTATACGTATATTCTCATTGGCCGCATGTTGATTGTTGTCATGATTGGCTATCGGTACAACCAGCGCTGGTTTTTTCAATACGTCTGTAAATAAATACAGGGGCAATGACCCTCCAAGCGTGGGCAATAAGATTAAATCATCTCCTGCTACCTGTTTTACCCTAGATACAATTTGCTGTGCATATGGGTTGTTCATAGACGTCCGTGCCGCAGGATAACCATGTCCCCTGACCACTTTAGCAATTTTAGGATAAGCCAAACGGGTCGCCTCATCAGGATCTTCCCGTACGATATGATAGCCTTGCTTAACCATGTGCTTTTCTGCAAGATCAATCATTTTATCTGGATCATTTCCTTTGACCAGTCGGATGCCGATGGAAGCGGTAGCGCTTGCTGGGATGACATTTCTTGCCTTGGTCCCTACATTACCGCTATTAATCCCCTTAATGGTAAGAGAGGGATATAAAAGGCGTTCGTAAAGCGTCTCGGACCCCTCAGTATCATTCAGCCCTAATTCTTTTTTGAGTTGCGCATCAATTTGTGGAATATTGGCCATAGACTCTATTTCATAGGTCGTCAAGGGGTCCACATCATCGTAAAATCCATCAATAGAGACGTTTCCATTTTCATCTTTCATACTGGCAATCAACGAAGACAGCATTTGTCCTGGCACCGGAGCCCAATTTCCATAATGGCCACTGTGCAAAGACCTATTAGATCCATAAGTAGTCACCTCAAACCCTGTAACGCCTCGAACCCCAAAGACCAATTGTGGTTTCCTGGACTGGTGTATCGGGCCATCGCAAAACATCCATAAATCAATGGCTTCAAGCAATTGCGAATGATCTTCTAAATAAGATCTGAGATGTTCAGATCCTGCCTCCTCTTGCCCTTCAAAGAAAAAAACAAAATTGGAAGTGGGCTCAATCCCTTCGGCTTGCATGGCGTCAATAGCCGCCAAGAGGGCAATAATAGGGCCCTTATCATCGCCTGCCGACCTCGCATAAATACGAGATGAAGGATCTATTTTTTCACCCTCTTTTGGAAAGGGTATCTCTACGCCTCCCTCTGCTAAGGATTTATCATACATTTTAGGGGTCCACGGATCGTGTTTCCAGCGCGTTTTATCTACGGGTTGACCATCGTAATGTACGTAAAACGCAAGGGTTCGCGTGGCCTTTTTTGAGGCTAAATAGCCATATACGATGGGGGGGACGCCTGGATGCTCCAACAGCTGTGTAGTAACACCCCGTTGGGTCATTTCGCGCATGATATACTGCGCATTTTTGTTAATGTTGGGAAGATCATAAGCCACATTGGGGATCTCCAATAAAGAAACAAACTCTTGTACAATATTTGCCCCTTTGGCCGCGATATGCCGATCAAACAAGGCTACGTCGGTTTGCGCTCCTGCGCTTGCTACCAACAATAAAGAACAGATAATAGGGATGATTTTCATCTTAGTAAGATACAAAAAAGGCGTGATTTAATTTAAATAATCCTCCGATTATCCAAGTTACTTGACCATATCTACCACACAATCCACCCATTTCGATTCGGTATTAAGACTTGGGACCAAATCCCACCTGGTACCTCCTGCTTCAATAAAATTTTCTTTATACTCCTCTCCCACCTCAATGGTAGTTTCCAAACAATCCGAAACGAAGGCCGGTGAAAACACCAAGATGCTTTTCTTTCCTTCCGCAGCCAGCTTTTTTAAGGTATCCTCCGCATAAGGCTTAATCCATTCATCTCTGCCCAATCGGCTCTGGAAACAAACCGTGTAGTTGGTTTCACTGATGTTCATTTTATCCGCGATGAGTCGGGTCGTTTCAAAACATTGTGCCCGATAGCAAAATTGATTTTTCGGGCCTAGAGCAGCACAACAAGATCCCAATTTACAGTGCTTGTCTACGGATCCTTTTCTAATCTGGCGCTCTGGCAAACCATGGTAACTGAAAAGATAATGATCATAATCATTTTCCTTGAGAAAAGGTTGCGCCTGATCTACCACGGTCTCAATCAAAAGGGGGTGATCAAAAAATTGTGACACAAAACTTATTTTTGGAATGATTTGCCATTGCATAGTCAATTCCATTACTTTCTCTATCACTGATCCGGTAGTTGCAGAAGCATACTGAGGAAATAATGGGATCACTTTGATCTCAGAAACGTGTTGATCCATAAGTCTTTTGATGGCCTCTTCAATAGAAGGGCTTTGGTATCTCATCCCAAACTCGACTACGTAATTCTTTGATAGCTTCTTTTGTACCATCGCCGTAAGGTCTTCGGTATAAAACTTGAGCGGAGAGCCCCGTTCGGTAAATAATTTTCGATATTCCGCTGCTGACTTCGGCGCTCTAAAAATAGCGATGATTAGATTGACTAAAATCCATCTCAGTATATAGGGAATATCTACCACCCTTTTGTCCATGAGAAACTCTCTCAAATACTTTCTTACATCCGACACCTTGGTTGAATCTGGAGTTCCCAAATTCACTAATAACACCCCTATTTTCCCCATTTAACTTAACAAATTAGCTTCCCAAACGATGGCTGCGTACAAAATAAACCTTATAAATCTTGACATTGAAATCCAGATAAATTTTTTAAAATCATATTTTACAGATCCCACCAACATACAAATTCCTGAAAAAGGAATTGGCGTCAGGGCAGCAACGACCACAAGAAATCCACCAAATTGATTAAAATATTTTTCAAACTTTCCCAAACGTTTTCTTCTTAAGAGCCTATAAAATTTTGAGTCTCCAAATTTTGCCCCAATCAAATATCCAATAATGCCCGAAAGATAGGAAATGAACATCAAGGCAGTCACATGTTGAAGGTATAACAGCCAGAGATTTTTACTGGCGGCCCAAAACATAAAAAATTCGGGTGGAATGATTCCAAAGATCAATTCCGATACAAGAAAAATAAAATAAATAACCAAAGTATGGTCATATAGTGGACCCAAGAAAGCTTTTAAATCAAAGCCAAAATATTCTTGGATGATCCCGTAGCCCCCAACCAATGCAACCAACCAAAGGATACCTTTGGCTAAGTTTTTTATTAAAAATGTTGCTTTATGAGTAACTTCTTGATTCATCTTCAATATAAAAACTCAATCCCTCATTAAAAAGTTTCTCAATAAACCGCTTTTTCTTCGTCTAAAGGATCTTCCTCCGTCACCGGTTTTTTTTGTGGGGCTCGCGTTTCACTCTTGAGGATTTGTTTTTCATTTTCTACCCTCCAAAAAGGCTCTTCAAACTCCGTAAATCGGCTATTAAATTCTGTTATGGATATCTTAATGGCATAATTTAACCGGTTGACCGCTTCATGATAATAATCATTTCGGTTTTGTGGATGGTCTATAAAAAATTTAATGATGGGGAAACTTCGCTTTCTCAGTTCTTTCAAAACTTTATGGATAGATACCGGTTGCCGTTTTTTTTCCAAATCCTTGAGTGCGCGCACGCAATTTTCAGCCAGTCCTTTCAATAAGCCACTGTAAATTTCATAAGTTTTGCCTTTATCTTGATCGTATTCAGCTGCTTTCTCCTCGCAAAATGCCTTAAATATTCTAATGGCTGGCATACATAATTGTGGTTTTTCAAAGACGTTGGGCTGCCACAAAATTTCTCTATAAGTGAACAGAGAGGGCAAAAGTTCCGTGTCATATCCCTTTTTTTTGGTCAACTCAGTAATCAAATGCACATCTAATCCTGCCATGATAACGTGAGCAGCATGCAATGAATACCGCTGCTTAGGTGTCTCCGCAGTGCGCAACGCTATAAAATTCCAAATTTGATTGATTGGGATATCCATATTTTCTCTAAATTTCGTTAAAATATTGATCATTTTAAAGCCCATCGGTGAGATCTTAATTTTTATTCTAGGTTTACCCAACTTAATGCATAATATTTGACCTCTATGGACAAAAAATGGGATCTTTCCGAAATTAATGAGCCCCAAGCGAAATCATTGGGCGCCCAGCTCAACATCCATCCCACCTTAGGCGGCCTCCTAATCAATCGCGGCATAACTGATTTTGAAAAAGCACGGACGTTCTTTCGTCCCAACCTCGACGCGCTCCATGACCCCTTTTTAATGAAAGATCTAGATCTGGCAGTAAATCGGATCTCGGACGCATTGGCCCGGAATGAAACCATTTTAATCTATGGTGATTACGATGTTGACGGTACCACTTCGGTGGCATTGATGTATTTATTCTTAAAAAATCATACTGAAAATATTCAATTTTATATTCCTGATCGCTATACCGAGGGTTATGGAATCTCGGAACAAGGCATCGAATATGCAGCCTCGATAAATTGCCAATTGATCATCGCACTTGATTGTGGTATCCGTGCCCTAAACATGGCAGAGCTTTCCAAAAAAAAAGGCATCGATTTAATCATTTGTGATCATCATATTCCGGGAAGTATTCTTCCCAATGCCTATGCCGTCCTTGATCCCAAAAGAAAAGACTGTTTATACCCTTTCAAAGAACTCAGCGGTTGTGGCGTAGGATTCAAGCTTTTGCAAGGGTTTTGTCTACAGCATACCCTTGACCTTGGGTCTCTTTTTAAATACCTTGACCTAGTTGCGGTAAGTATCGCCTCTGATATTGTCCCAATGGTAGGAGAAAATCGTATTCTAGCTTATTTTGGGATGCAAAAAATCAATAGCCAGCCCCTAAAAAGTATCCAAGCATTGATCGACATCGCTGGCATAAAAGCCCCAATCAGCATCTCTGACGTAGTTTTTTATGTCGGCCCAAGAATCAATGCAGCGGGTCGTTTAAGACATGCACATGAGTCCGTAGACCTGCTGGTTAGTGAGGATCCTGTCCAATTAAAAGATTTTGCACAACGGCTCAATGAGGTAAATAAAATGCGACAAAATATTGATCAGACGATCACCGAAGAAGCCTTACGGACGATACACGAAGAGCTTCCAGATACCGCTAAAAGCACTGTTCTTTTCAACCCCAAATGGCATAAAGGTATTGTGGGTATTGTCGCATCCCGATGCATTGAACATTATTTCAGACCTACTATCATTTTAACAGAAAGTAATGGGGTAGCTACCGGTTCTGCTCGCTCAGTAGAAGGCTTTGACATCCATGCTGCAATGGACAAATGTGCGGATCTGCTCTTACAATACGGCGGTCACGCATTTGCCGCTGGCATGTCTTTGGCGTTGAATAAAGTAGACCTCTTTAAAGAACGCTTTGAGGAAATTGTCAAAAATACGATTCCTCCCGACTCGGAAGTGCCAAAATTAATCGTGGATGCCCAAATTCCTCTTGATTTCATCCATTTTAAAAATTTCAATATCCTCAATCAAATGACCCCATTTGGGCCCCAGAATATGCAACCTGTTTTTGTCACAGAACATGTCAGACTGGTAGGCCATCCGAAATTAATCAAAGAAAAGCATCTTAAACTTCAAGTGAAGCAAGGGGATACAGATTCCCCTATAGAGGCCATTGCCTTTGGCCTGGGGGGCCTGAAAGCCGGTATTTTAGCAGCAGAAAGTTTTCGAATAGCTTATCATATTGACTTAAACGAATTCCGAGGAAAAAAAAGACTCCAACTAATCGTCAAGGATATCAAATTCTATAATTAATTTACATCTTATGATGGAACTAAGGGCCGAAAATCTTATCAAAAAATACAAAGGAAGAAGTGTAGTCAATCAAGTTTCCGTATCGGTAAAACAAGGCGAAATCGTGGGTTTACTGGGGCCCAATGGGGCCGGAAAAACCACTTCTTTCTACATGATTGTTGGCCTCATCAAGCCCAATGATGGTCACATCTTTTTAAATGATGAAGACATCACCGGCTTAGCCATGTACCGGCGGGCCAAATTGGGAATCGGATACCTCGCTCAAGAAGCTTCTGTCTTCAGGAACCTTTCTGTAGAAGACAATATTATGGCGGTGCTAGAGATGACAAAATTGAGCAAATCGGATCAAAAAGAAAAACTAGAATCTCTATTAAACGAATTCAGTCTAACCCATGTTCGCAAAAATCAAGGTATGGTCCTCTCGGGAGGAGAGCGCCGCAGGACTGAAATTGCACGAGCCCTAGCCGTGGATCCTAAATTTGTCCTCTTGGATGAACCTTTTGCTGGAGTGGATCCCATCGCAGTGGAAGAAATTCAAGGCATTGTGAGTCGACTCAAAGAGAAAAATATTGGCATCTTAATTACCGACCATAATGTAAACGAAACCCTATCTATCACAGATAGGGCCTATCTCATGTTTGAAGGCACCTTACTTAAAGCGGGTACGGCCGAAGAACTTGCAAATGATGAGCAAGTCCGGCGTGTTTATTTAGGCCAAAATTTTGAATTAAAACGCAAAGTATAAGGTGGCCCTTTTTAATTCAATCTTTACTTGGGTAATGAAAAAAAGAATTCATCAAATTGAACTCTTTCAAAAATATCCTTATGAAGTACAAATAGAATTAATGGGTGCCTTGGTGAAAAAAGCATCCCAAACCGCTTATGGCCTCAAACATAAATTTGCGGATATCAAGACTCTCAAGAATTTTCAAGAGCAAATACCCATACAGAACTATCAAGACCTCTTCCCTTACATTGACCGCATCATGCATGGCGAGCAAAATGTGCTCTGGCCCTCGGAAATTAAATGGTTTGCGAAATCTTCTGGAACGACCAACGCACGAAGTAAATTTATCCCTGTTTCTAGTGAAGCCTTGCAAGACTGTCATATCAAAGGGGGTAAAGATCTCTTGTCTATCTATTTCAACAACTTTGAAAACACAAAAATGTTTACGGGCAAAAGTTTGGTCATTGGAGGCAGTCGTCAGGTCAATCAGCTTGACCAAAACAGCAATTCCTTTTATGGAGATGTCTCTGCCGTACTGATCAGTAACCTCCCTTGGTGGGCACAATTAGTGAGAACACCAAGTTTAGAAATTGCCCTAATGGATGAATGGGAGGAAAAATTAGAAAAAATGATACACTCCTGTATTAATGAAAATGTCACTAGTATCTCTGGTGTTCCCACCTGGACCATGGTATTGTTAGAAAAGATTCTAAAAGAAAAAAAGGTAGAAAGTATATTGGATATCTGGCCAAACCTTGAGGTTTTTTTCCATGGTGCCGTTGCCTTTGGCCCTTATGAGCCCCAATTCAAAAGGCTCATCCCGAACACGGGAATGCATTATGTAGAAACATACAATGCTTCTGAAGGGTTTTTTGGTATTCAAGATCAAGTAGACTCGAAAGATATGCTGCTCATGCTAGACTACGGTATTTTTTATGAATTCATACCTTTTGATCAGATCCAAGAGGAACATCCCCAAGCGCTGGACATTAGCCAAGTTAAAATCAATCAGGTATATGCCTTACTTATCACAACCAATGCAGGTCTTTGGAGGTATCAAATTGGGGATACGATCAACTTTACCTCTATAAACCCACACCGCATTCGCATTACAGGGCGTACCAAGCATTTCATCAATGCTTTTGGGGAAGAGCTGATGATCTCGAACGCTGAAAAAGCGATGGCCATTGCTTGTCTTAAAACCAATGCTGAAATCAGTAATTTCACTGCGGGTCCAAAATATTTAGAGAAAAATAAAAAAGGGGGCCATGAGTGGGTCATTGAATTTCATAAGGCTCCCGATGATTTGGAGCGCTTCACCCAAATACTAGATGAGGTGCTGCGCGAAATTAATTCAGATTATGATGCCAAGCGTCATAAAGATTTAGCGCTCATTGCACCCGTCGTGTATCCGGTAGCCCCCGGTGTTTTTCATACCTGGATGAAATCAAGAGGGAAGCTAGGGGGACAAAATAAAGTACCAAGATTGGCTAATGATCGCACCTATTTAGACGAAATATTAGTCCTTATTGGTCATCCGAATCTTCGATATAATTAACATAACGCTCCCATTTGGCAAGGACCTCCGTAAAATCTGTGGGCAAGTCTGAGTCTAATCTCACCGCTTCTTTGGTCAGGGGATGTACAAACCCCAGTGTTTTAGCATGCAGGGCTTGTCGAGGCATTATTTTAAAACAATTCTGAACAAATTGTTTGTATTTGGTGAAGAGGGTTCCCTTTAAAATTTGGTCGCCACCATAGGTGACATCATTAAAAATTGGATGTCCAATATACTTCATATGTGCTCTAATTTGATGTGTCCGCCCTGTTTCTAAGTTGCATTGAATCAAACTGACATACCGAAAGGATTGTAATGTTTTGTAATGAGTCACCGCACGGCGACCAAAATCTCCATCAGGAAAAGCCGTGGTCAACCGCCGGTCCTTGAAGCTCCTACCCAGCTGGACATCAATGGTCCCTTGCGTGGGTACCGGTTCTCCCCAAACCAAGGCATAATAGGTGCGCTCAATTGAATGATCATAAAATTGTTTTGCCAAGCCTTTCATGGCCTTTTCAGATTTAGCAATAACCAATAAGCCCGAGGTATCCTTATCAATCCGATGAACCAGACCGGGCCTTCCTTCATTTCCTCGCATTTCTGGTAACTTCTTAAAATGCCACAATAACGCGTTTACTAAGGTTCCAGACCAGTTTTTGTACGCTGGATGAACCACCATCCCCGCCGGCTTGTGAACAATAAGTAGCTCTGGGTCCTCAAACCGGATATCTAAAGGCAAATCTTCGGCAATGATTTCCTCCTCTCGCTGTGGTTCTGGCATTAGAACCACCAATTCGTTATTGGGCCTCACTTTGTAATTGGATTTTACCACTTCAAGGTTGACGGTGATCCATCCTGATTTAATTAACTCTTGAATTTTATTTCTGGTTAAATCCGGTAATTTTTCCATTAAAAACTTATCGATGCGAACAGGGCCTTGTTTTGGATCAATGATGATCCTGAAATGTTCAAACAATTCTTCCTCAATAAGCGCTTGCGATGTATCTGACATTCTACAAATTTAAGTATACTTGTGAGATGCTGGTAGAAATTCCCAAAACTCCTGTCGAAGAATTAACAACCCCCTTTTTGGAATTTCAAAAGATTCGAATATTTATCAAAAGAGAAGACCTCAATGATCCCCTATTGATAGGTAATAAATTTCGAAAATTAAAATACAATATTATGGCCGCCAGAGAGGTGGGTGCAGATACCCTCCTTACCTACGGCGGTGCGTATTCCAATCACATCTTTGCTACTGCTGCTGCTGGGAAACGCTATGGATTCAAAACCATCGGCTTAATCCGAGGAGATGAATTAAATGCAAATAGCAATCCCACCTTGAAAGCCGCAGCTGATTTTGGGATGACTTTTGTTTTTTTATCTCGTCAGAAATTCTCAGATTTCAAGTCCCATCTAACCTTTCCTATCCATCTCAAAGGGAAGATCTATACCCTGCCGGAGGGCGGAACCAACCGTGAGGCCATTCAGGGTTGTGCTGAAATTATTGAAGAAATAACCATCCCTTTCGATATTCTTTGTACCCCTATCGGAACTGGGGGAACTATGGTTGGCCTATTAAAAGGCTTAGCAGGCCAAAAAGAAGTTTGGGGATTCTCAGCGCTAAAAGGAAATTGGATGGATGATTACATAAAAACCTTATTGATTCAAGAAAAAATGAAGGTGACTAATTTCAGAACTTTTTCAGAAAATGATTTTGGTGGCTACGGAAAGTTCAATTCTACATTGATAAACTTCATAAAATGGTTCCATATTGAAAAAAAAATAGCTTTGGATCCTATATATATGGGAAAGATGTGCTTTAGAGTTTGGGAAATGCTCAAAAATGATCAAATTGCGATAGGAAGTACATTAGTTTTACTTCATACAGGTGGATTGCAAGGTATAGAAGGTTTTAATAAAAGATACCATACCGAACTCCCCACGAGTAATACAGGAAAAAAACCATGATAAAACCATCATTTCTGTGCATTGTCGTCATTTTATTGATCAGCGCTTGTAATGTTGATCAATTAGACGTAGAGGGCCTCAAATTATCTGAAAATAACGGATTGTTTGCATTTCCCATTGGGCAAACAACCTATCAATTGATGGAGTTGTTGGAGGATGCTGACTCCACTTTGGCCATAGATACGGGCGAAAACGGCATGATTTCATTTAGCTTTTTAGAAGTTGATACCATTGGGCTGGCAGAGGAAAGTGATGAACAGGATATTGATTTGAATCTTTTTGTAAGACAATCAGTAGATTTTCCGACCTCCTCTTTTAACATCCCTCTCTTCGAGACTTTTGAGAGCGGTTCTTTTTTACTAGAAAATCCCGAGTTAAATTTTACCATTAAAAATGAATTACGGATGCCCCTTGCCATAGGATTAGTAATCTGGGGAGAGAAATTGGATAGTCTCGGAGAGCTTGATTCAATCCCTCTTAATATTTATGACGCTTTTTTTGACCTCTCTGACACTCTAAAATCCATATCAAATCTAGGACTCACTGATACCGCTGCTGTTTCATCAACCTTTATTACCCTAAACAAAACCAATTCTGATTTTGATCAATTTCTAGGCAAAACGCCAGAAACCATCTACATGAAACTGTCGATGGTAGCCAATCCAGACTTAGCCGAAGGGGACACCCTGTTTTTCATATTCCCTCCTGACACCATTCCTGATAGGGAGTTCAATGAAAGCGCACAAATCTTCACGAGTATGGAATTAGATCTTCCCATGAGTTTAAACCTAGCTGATTTAGCTGTGCCCGTAGATTTAGATTCTATCACTATCGACGTAGATTTAGAAACCTTGGACTCCTTACAGTTGAGGATCGTAACGTATAATATGTTGCCTTTTGGTGCTACGCTCGGTCTTCAATTTTTGGATGTCAACGGTGAATTACTCTATACTTTAGATGAGGGGTTCCAAGTTTTAGATAATCCCGACCTCCATGCGATTACTTTCAACGTTAATGAGCCTAAAATTAACATCGACCAAGTCTGGTTGACTTCTGAAGGCATTGATGCATTGAGTGATACCCGGACCATCAAAATTATTATGACCTTAAATACCACCTCTGGTCTGCCTGCTATTTACACGCCTTTACTGGAGAGTTATACATTGGAAGTGAAGCTTTCAGGCAAAGCCCGCTTAAGCTACGAGCTATGAAAAAAATAATTGCCGCACTCCATATTTTAATTTATACATTTTCTGCCTTGGGTCAAGAAGGAACGTCCTTCTATCACCTAGGGGATGCCACCATGCAGAGTACGGCATTCAATGCTTCTTATTTTCCAAAAGGTAAGTTTTTTGTAGGTCTGCCTGTACTCTCGGGCATCAGTCTGTATGCCAATAATCGCTTTTCCTATGATGATGTAGTCGTTAAGAATGGTGATGTTAATGAAATTAGCTTAGATAAACTCGTTTCCTCACTAGGGACCGCCAATGGTTTTAGTCTTCATGGAACCATCAGTTTGGCACACATAGGTTTTCGGGCACCCTCTGGACTTGGCGTTAGTTTATTTGCCAATGAGCGCATTGCTGCCGATTTTGTTTACCCAAAAGAAGTGGCCGAATTCCTTTTTAAAGGAAATGGTGACATGGTAGGAGAAGAGATCAATATTGGCAAGGTCGGGGCAAGCATCAGCTACTATCGTGAATATGGATTAGGTCTTGCTTATGAACTTGGCGGGCGTTTAAAAGTAGGTGCCCGCTTGAAGTATCTCCAAGGATTTGTAAACTTAAGTACCCCCCAGAATTTTGAAGCTACAATAAAAACAAATAATGAAAGTTATCAACTAGAAGCTGATTGGCAAAATTTTCAGTTCCAGACCGCAGGTATCAGTCAATTCAGTGATGATGCTGTCAATGACGAGGATCTCGCTGCTTATTTCGGTTCAAATGGGAATTCAGGATTTGCCATAGACTTAGGGTTTGAATTTCGGCTGAACGGATATTACGCCTTTGCCTTAGCGGCCAACGACATTGGGTACATTGGTTGGAAAGAGCACGTCAAAACATATGGTTTATCGGACAGTACTTTTACCTATGGGGGTGTTGAACTACAAGGTGGCGATATCATCGACTCGATATCATCGGTTTCCGATAATTTTAAAGTCGATACGACGTATGAACAGTATACCTCCTTCCTTCCTGCCAACATCATTGGTAGCTTGGTTTACTCCCCTCTGAAAGGAACGGATATCATTACGACCCTTAACGCAAAAATAATACAAGGTCAAATTAACCCCGGTTTTGGACTGGGTATCAGACAAACCGTTTCTCCCAATATCATCGTTTCTGCTTCAGCCACCAAGCTCCCTCAACAATTCTTCAATATAGGTGTTGGATTGGCTGCAAAACTTGGTCCTGTACAATTATATATGGCTACAGATAAAATATTAGGTTATTCCGCGCCCACCATGAAATGGGCACAAGTACAACTGGGTTTGAATTTGGTCTTTGGAGGTGGTGGAGATAGTGATTCCAAATCAGGTAAAGGAAGCGCAAGCACGGAAGGCTCTTATGGCAAAGGTAAAGGTATCCAGACCTATAGTTTTCATGGACAAAATATCAAGGCCAAAAAATATGATGGTATCTATACAATAGTACCTAAAATGTCTAAGGAAAAGCCAAAAAATTACTCTAGTAAATGGCGCAGTCACGAAAGGTTTTCGAAAGGGAAAATATTCATCAATAGCAAATCTGCTAAATCAAATAAAGTCGGGAAAAAGTTTAAGAAAAGTCCAAGTTCTGGAGGTAAGAATAACTCCTCAAAACCTAAAAAAAGAAAAAAGTAATTAACTATCCGAACAAATGCGAGAGCACATCGCGTAAAAGTTTCACATTGTTCAGCGTTACTTTGGTCTTCCCTTTATTCAACAACTCTTTATTTGCCAAAAATATTTCTGAAAATCCAAGTTTTTCCGCTTCCTTTATTCGGCTTTCAAACCTATTTACTGTCCTTACCTCGCCCCCAAGACCAATTTCACCTACAAAGCAAGCTTCTCGAGAAATGATGAGGTCATGATAAGAGGAATAAATGGCTGCACATACCGCCATGTCAATAGAAGGATCATCCACTCTAATACCCCCCGTAATGTTCAAAAAAACATCTTGCGCTCCCAGTTTTAATCCCATCCGCTTCTCTAAAACGGCCAACAGCATATGTAATCTTTTCAAGTCAAAACCCGTCGCCGTCCGTTGTGGCGTTCCATAAGTCGCCGGACTCACCAACGCCTGAACTTCAACCATTAAAGGTCTGTTCCCTTCTATAGAGGCTCCTATGGCTACCCCCGAGCGGTCCACAGACTGATCTGATAATAATATTTCTGAGGGGTTTTTAACCTGTACTAACCCTTCCTGCAGCATTTGATAAATCCCCAACTCAAATGTAGACCCAAATCGATTTTTTATCGTTCGTAAGATGCGATAAACATGGTTTCTATCTCCCTCGAACTGTAATACCGTATCCACCATGTGTTCCAGCACTTTCGGTCCAGCAATACTTCCCTCTTTGTTGATGTGGCCTATCAAAAAGACGGGAATATTGGATTCTTTTGCATATTTTAGTAACTGTCCCGTACAATCTTTCACTTGTGAAACGGATCCAGGCGCCGACTCTATATGCTGACTGTGTATCGTTTGAATAGAGTCTATAATTAGTAAATCTGGCCTTAACTTTTTGGCATGTTGAAAAATTTGAGATAGGTCCGTCTCGGACAACAAATAGCATTTTTCCGAATGTACCCCAATCCGATCTGCCCGCATTTTTATCTGATGTGGACTCTCTTCTCCTGAAACATAAAGAATCTTCAATTGGGCCAGCTGAACGGCCACTTGCAGCATTAAAGTTGACTTCCCTATACCGGGTTCTCCACCAATTAACACCAAGGATCCCCTCACAATGCCCCCGCCCAATACACGGTCCAATTCCTCATCTTTGGAAGAAATCCGGTCGTGGTTTTCGCTCAAAACATCCTGAACCAGTTGTGGGACTGATTTGGCTGTTCGATCTTCTTTCCAAAGGACTTTTTCCTGAGGCTCCTTTATGATTACCTCTTCCACATACGTGTTCCACTCCATACAAGAAGGGCATTTTCCTACCCATTTGGCTGCGCTTGCGCCACATGATTGACAAAAAAAAGACGTCTTTTGTTTACTCAATAAGTAACTTGTTTAATGGTTTACTAAATTTTATTGGCTTTTTCTTACTCATAATGGTCCTGCTACCCTGAACCTAATGAGCGCTCCTGCTTATTAGCACATGCGGGCATAAGACCCCAGCCATTTAATTTGATCTTTATAAGGTGCAATGGTTTTTTGGACCTCCGGATCATAAAAATGACCATCTAATTCAATAAAAAACATGTATTTAAAATGGGTCCCCATTTTAGCCGGCCTACTTTCAACCTTACATAGGTTAATTCCAGCACTTTGAAATTTTTGTAAAAACGTAACCAGTGCCCCCGCTTCATCTGGCAGCTTAGCGATTAAAGAGGTCTTGTCTTCCCCACTAGGTTCATTATAAAAGCTTTCACTCAAAATCAAAAACCTAGTCGTATTATCCGCTGAATCTTGGATATTATTATATAGAATGGGGACTTTGTATTCTCGAGCTGCAATAGGCGCACAAATAGCCGCTGATTTTTTTTCCTTTAATGCCATTTGACAAGCGCGACTCGTACTGCTTACAGGCACCAGTTTTATTTCGTGATCAAAATAATCATTAATGAAATTTTTGCATTGTCGAAAAGCAATGTCCCTACTAAATACCGTCGTTACTTGAGACAAGTCCTCCTCGAGCGTGGCAATAGAAAAGTGAATAGGTAAGGCCATTTCAGCCACAATACTCAATTGATGCGTCCCCAGATAATCAATGGTTTCCTGAACGGTTCCTTCTTGATTGTTTTCAATCGGTACTACCCCATATTTCACTCGGCCCGTCGCAACCGACTCAAAAACGGCCGCAATCGAATCCAAAGCTATGTAATCACTGATGGCGCCATAACGCGACTCGGCCGCCTGATGCGTAAAGCTTCCATCGGGTCCCAGATAAGCAATCCGCTCGGGCAGCTCATAATTTCTACTAATGGCAAAGATTTCCAAAAAAATGGCCTCAATAGCGGTCTTGGTCAGCGGCCCCATGTGCGTCTTTGAAAGTCGATCGATAATCGCCTTCTCTCTTTCAGGTCGATAAATAGGGGCTTGTGTATTTCTCTTGAACCTACCCACCTCTTGAACCACGCCTATCCGCTCATTGAATAACTTGAGTAGTTTATCATCAATTTGATCGATTTTTTCTCTTAATTTTTCCAGCATATCCTTTTATCAAGCAATAAAATTAAAAATCATTTCTTCTTAAACGAATTTTTATTCACTTTTCATTTGGTTAGGTTATTTTTGCAGCATGCAAAGAGACAAAGAAATTTTTGATTTAATTAATAAAGAAAATCATCGCCAGCTCGAAGGTATTGAATTGATCGCCTCTGAAAACTTCGCTTCGCCCCAAGTCATGGAGGCGGCTGGGAGTGTTTTAACCAACAAATATGCTGAGGGCTTACCTGGCAAGCGTTACTATGGTGGCTGTCAAGTGGTCGATGTCATAGAGAATCTAGCTATTGAGAGGCTCAAAAAACTTTTTGGTGCTGAGTGGGCCAATGTTCAACCCCATTCTGGAGCCCAAGCCAATGCTGCGGTTATGTTGGCCATCATCAACCCTGGAGATAAAATTTTGGGTTTTGACTTGGCCCATGGAGGACATTTAACCCATGGCTCTCCTGTCAATTTTTCAGGAAAGATCTATCAACCTTTTTTTTATGGGGTCGATGAAAACACGGGACTGATCAATTGGGATCAAGTAGAAACACAGGCTTTAAAAGAAAAACCTAAACTTATCATTTGTGGGGCCTCCGCTTACAGTAGAGATTGGGATTATCAACGATTCCGTGAAATTGCCGATGAAGTCGGTGCCTTATTATTAGCGGATGTTTCGCATCCAAGTGGACTGATTGCCCGAGGGCTGCTCAATGACCCCTTAGAACATTGTCATATCGTTACCAGTACGACTCACAAAACACTCAGAGGGCCTAGAGGTGGGATCATCATGATGAGAAATGATTTCGAAAATCCTTTTGGACTGAAAACCACCAAAGGCAAGATCCGAATGATGAGTTCGTTATTAGATTCTGGCGTTTTTCCTGGTACACAAGGGGGCCCTTTAGAGCACATCATCGGTGCCAAAGCCATTGCCTTTGGGGAGGCGCTTACCGATGATTACATGAGCTATATTATGCAGGTCAAAAAAAATGCAACGGTCATGGCAGATGAGTTGATTAAAAAAGATTACCACATCATTTCTGGGGGTACAGACAATCATCTGATGTTAATTGACTTAAGATCTAAAGAGGTTACGGGAAAAGCCGCAGAGGAGGCTTTAGGTAAGGCCGAAATTACGGTTAATAAAAATATGGTACCTTTCGATACCCAATCGCCTTTTGTCACCTCAGGCATTCGGGTGGGTACGGCCGCCATGACGACCCGGGGTTTTAAAGAAGACGATATGATTAAAATAGTTGGCTATATCGATGAAGTGGTATCAAACATTTCAAATGAGGCCCATCTCGCGAGTATAAAAAGTGATATTAAAAATTGGGTAGGTGACTATCCGTTATTCAAATGATGCATAAATGCCTTTAGATCAAGTCGACGACGAACCCGGTGAAATGTCATTCCTAGACCATTTGGAAGAATTAAGATGGCATCTCATCAGGTCACTTATCGCTATTTTTGTATTTGCTATAGCTGCCTTCATCTCAAAGGGAATCATTTTTGGTGAGATTATATTGGGGCCCTCCAAACCTAGCTTTTGGACGTATAGAATGCTCTGTAATCTTTCCAAAATATTGAGCTCCGATGCCCTTTGCATCAGTGAATTGCCTTTTATCATCCAGAGTAGACAGATGACCGGTCAGTTTTCTATGCACATCACCTCCTCTTTTGTGATTGGTTTAATTTGTGCCTTTCCTTATGCGTTTTGGGAGATTTGGCGTTTTGTAAAACCCGGTCTTTATGACAAAGAAAGAAAAGCGGCCACTGGCGCCACCTTTTATGTCAGTCTCCTTTTCTTTATGGGTGTCTTTTTTGGCTATTTTGTGGTGACCCCTATATCTATCAACTTCTTGTCTAATTATCAAATAGACCCCTCGATTTTAAATGAGTTTGATATTATTTCATATGTCAGTACCGTCACCACATTGGTATTGGCTTGTGCCTTACTTTTTCAGCTACCTATTGTGGTCTATTTTGCGACCAAAGCGGGGCTGGTTTCCTCTGCTCTCCTGAAAACCTATAGAAAGCATTCTATTATTGTCATTTTAATGCTTTCAGCAGTCTTGACCCCTCCCGATCCGTTCAGTCAAGTCCTAATTGCCATTCCATTAGGCCTATTGTATCAATTAAGTATTCTCATCGCTATCAAATTAGAAAAAAAAGAACGCAAACAAGAGTTAACAAAACCCTAACCTAAAAAATATGAAAATTGCTATAGGAGGTGATCATGCCGGTTTTATTTATAAAGAGCAACTCAAAAAGTATTTGATTTCACTGAATTATGAAGTCTCCGATTTGGGCCCGTTTGCTCCTGATAGCGTCGATTATCCTGACTTTGTTCACCCCGTCGCTGAATCTGTTAAAAACAATCTCGCTGATTTTGGTATCCTGATTTGTGGAAGTGGGCAAGGCGTAAGTATTACTGCCAATAAACATGAAGGGATTCGGGCTGCATTGGCCTGGAACGCCGAGGTTGCGCAGTTATCAAGACAGCATAATGATGCCAATATCATTTGTCTTCCTGCCCGATTCATAGCTTATGAAATCGCCGAAAGCTTGGTGTCTCTCTTCCTTGAAACTAAATTTGAGGCCGGTCGCCATCAACGTAGGGTAAACAAGATCAATTGCTGATCCTTACATAATATCCGTCCTTTTGTTTTCGGTACTTTTTTGATAGCTCAGGCAACCTAGAAAATATTTTAGGGATGAGAGCCCAATCATCAATAATCACTGCTGGGGGTGCCTCCTCAATGATCCTCATCAAAGCTTGTGCCGAAGCCGCATCATCTAATAATGCAACCCTTTCTTTAGATAGCTGAGCATCAAGAAAAGGACTTGACAGCTCTTGATCGTCTAAAGCGCTGAGGTTGTCTCCCAGTAGCATCATTCGCCTCTTAGAAAACCTATCGGTGCGCTCTTTCACCCTAATGGTATCCATATCTAATTGAACATAACTAAAATAAGGAGCCAAGATTAAGGCTCCCACAACAACCAATGGAATCCAAATTTTCGCCCAACGCTTTCTCAAAATCAGTAAATAGTGCGCTAAAAAAAAACTCATAGAAGGCACCAAATATAACATCTGAACCGGTGACGTTTCTACGTCTAACCAAATAACGATCAACGCCCCTAATATCATTAAAACCATCGCTTGGGCAGATTTATTTTGAAAGCTACTGAAATGGCCAGAGAAAAAAGTGATGCCCGTGGCTGCCAAGCCAATGAAAATAGGTATCCCAAAACAATAAAAATTTTCTGCCCCACTCAGGTACCTTACTTCCTGACCAAAAAATCCTCGATTCACCAAAGCATGCCAAGCATGAAAGCCGTTATCATGCCAATAAAAAAAAGAAAAAGTAAGGGCTAGGGGGATTAAAAATCCATTAAAATAAAGTGCTATACGCCTCATTTTTGGTGTACTAAACAAGAAAAATGATATTAAAAAGACAAAAAAGAATACCAGGGCAGGGGGATAAAATAAAGTGGCAATTCCCACATAGATTCCCGCATACAAAAACAAGTCATCTGTGACCTCATTGGCGATTCGCTCAAAAACATTATGGAGACCCAATAAGATAAAGGTCATAGACATCATTTGTGGAGATAACGACATAAAATCAGGTATTGCTACCGCGAGGAGGACGAAAAACAGCGCTGGCAAATCGTTAGTTTCAGAAAAATTTTTATTTCTCTTCAAAAAACTATTAAAAATAATCGCATTCAAAAACAACCAAAAGCTGCTTATGATGTGATGGGCTTGCTGAGATTTACCAAATAAATAATCAATGATCCGGTAAAAAAAAGCCGATAACGGTCCTGTGTAATCAAAAATTTCTTCGTACATCAAAAACCCCTCAGCCGACCTTTGCCCTATCAAAAGCCATTTTAATTCAAACAAGGTAAGAGAAACCCCTTGAAAACTAAGAATAGACCTCAAGGCCAGGAGCACCAGAAAGATGACTATCAATCGGCTTGGATCGTTTATTTTAAAAAAATTAAGCAAAAAATAATAGGGTTAAAAATCAATCTCTTTGTCATCTCAAAGTAGATCTCAGTAAAAAGAGCAAATTAACAAATAAATAATAGATAATTTTGTCACATGGAATCAAAGAGACAACATCAATACAGTCGCCAAATTCAAAAAGATCTCGGCGAAATCTTTCAACGAGATACGAGACATTTTTTTCTTGATAATTTGGTAAGTATTATGGGTGTGGAAACGGCTCCTGATTTAAGTATCGCCAAAATTTATTTTAGCGTTTTCCCCGTAAATCATGGCGCCAAAGTATTGGAAAACCTCAATGATAAAAAAAGTGAGGTGAGGTGGCGCCTTGGCAAAAGAATAGGAAAATCTATTCGAAAAATTCCAGAACTTGCCTTTTTCATTGACGATACCGCAGAAGAAGCCAGTCGTATGGATCAGATCATCACTCATCTTAATATTCCCCCAGAAAAAACTTGAACCTCCCTTTTTTCATTGCCAAAAAATATTTCTTTTCTAAAAAGAAAAAGAATTTTATCAATGTGATCTCTTTGATCTCTATGTTGGTAGTGGGCATCGGAACCATGGCGTTGATCATTGTCCTTTCAGTCTTCAACGGTCTAGAAGGCTTATTAAGATCTACTTATGGCTCTTTTGATCCCGAAATAATTATTTCTGCGACTCAGGGGAAGTCCTTTATTTATACCGACGCCTTAAAGGCAAAGATTGAGCGTTCAGAGGCTGTTGATTTGATTGCTGAAGTCATAGAAGATAATGTACTCATTAAATATAAAAAGGCCCAAAGAGTTGTGAGAATGAAGGGCGTTTCAGAAAGTTTTATCGACCAACAACGCCTACAGAATTCCCTGGTGTATGGAGAACTAAAATTAAGTGAAGAAGATCTGAACTATGCGATCATCGGGAGGGGAGTGCAATATGATTTGTCTATAAATCCCAACAATGACTTTTTTTCACTTCAAGTTTATTACCCAAAAAACATTGGCCCAGGCGTAACGAATCCATCTAAAATATACAATACCAAACGAGCCATTCCTGCCTCTGTTTTTTCTATCGAAAAATATTACGATGAAAATTATATCATTGTTTCTCTTGACTTTGCTGCCGATCTACTTTCTTATAATCAAAAAAGGACCGCCTTAGAAATCAGCCTTAAACCTGGAGAGGACGGAAAAAAGGTAGCACGCGCGCTCAATAATTTACTAGGAGACGAATATACGGTGCGCTCGGGGGATGAATTACATGCCGACTTGTTCAAATTTATGAAGTGGGAGAAATTAATTGTATTCATGACCTTTTTCCTAATTATTGCCATTGCCTCCATCAATATTTACTTCTCTCTTACCATGTTGGTGATAGATAAGAAAAAAGACATTGCCACCCTTCATGCCTTAGGCGCTTCAAAAAAAGTCATCCGGAAGGTCTTTTTATCCGTAGGCCTGATTATTGCGTTCACGGGTGCCAGCTTAGGGCTTATCCTAGGCCTGATGATTTCGGGTCTTCAACAAGAATATGGCTTTGTTTCAATGGGAATGCAATCCGCCCTGATGACGGCTTACCCAGTAATTATTTCCATTTCAGATGTCTTTCTAACGGCATTTGCGATTATTATTATTACCCTTTTGGCTACGATTCAACCCGCTATTTTAGCCACAAAAAATCTTTCTCCTCAATCCTGAGCTCTTTTGATCTTTTTGTGAAATAATTTTCTTACATTAGAAGTTTTGTTTCAACAAAAAAGTAATGAAAGTTAATCCAGACCGGCCCTTTGAAATCATCTATGCCCTTTACGAACATCAATACGTTGGTTTTTTGTTTGAATCCTTTGCTGTACAACTGAATAATCATGGGAAATTAACCCTCACCCATCAAAACATTTCTTCAAAAAATGCTCGAGAATTCGATTCAAAGCTTGCAGAAGATGACTATGAGCTCATTGATACTCTGGATGCCATGCAACACGAGGCCGTTGCCCAGCATTTTTCTCGGAAAAAATTGAAACCCAGCCAATTTTTTCTAAATACTTATCATGAGAAAAATGGAGACAAAATACTTCAAAGAGAGATCAACAGCTATTTAGAAAAAAGAAAGTCTAAAATTATGCCCCTGCTGTTAGGTAAAAATGTATTTGAAATGGGTGCGGATGGTGAGCCCACCTTCAAACGCATCAATGTGCTTCCAGAACTGGCAAGTATTCTCTTCCATTTTCGGAAAAACGAAGACAATACACATTATTTTCCCACCATCAAACTCCGAGATACACGGCTTGAATTTCGCAATCAAAACAGTCATGTCATCTCGAGTGAGCCCAGCTGGTTGATGGTAAATAATGATCTTTTTACTTTTAAAGATCCCATAAGCGGAAGTAAGCTTAAACCATTTCTTAAGAAAAAATTCATCCTCATTCCAAAAAACATGGAAGAGACTTATTATCGAAAATTTGTCGCCCCTTTGGTGGCCACCCATGATGTCTATGCCAAAGGGTTTGATATTGTAACTCAATCTTTTAACCCCCTGCCCATCCTTACCCTTTCTAAAATAAAGGCGACCCACGCGGCTCCTTCCCTGTTTAACCAAAAGCCTGCTCAAAATCAATCTTGTGACGTCTTGATAGAGCTTAAATATCAATATGGTTCTCATAAATTCAAGGCTGATTTACTCAATAAAGTCAATGTGTCTGTAGAAAAAGATCAGGAAAAATATACTTTTTTTAGAATCAAACGGAATACTGAAAAGGAAATACAATTGCTGGATTTTTTATTGGAAAACGACCTTCCTATCAAAAATTCTCGAGTGATTCTTTCAGAGTCTGAAGCTTTTGATTGGCTCAATCGCCATCAATCCTCATTAAAAGAGCGTGATTTTATTATTCAACAAAACAGTCATGATGATAAGAAATATTTTTTAGGCCCCTCTGAAATTAGTATCAGCATCGAGGAGAAAATAGATTGGTTCGATATCAAAGCCATTATTAAATTTGGCGATTATGAAATCCCCTTTCTCGAAATCAGAAATCTAATTACCAATGGTCAGAATGAAGTAAGGCTCCCCAACGGACAAATAGGTATCATTCCTTCCTCTTGGGCAGAACAATATAAAGATCTTTTCATGTTTTCTGAGCCGAT
>CAJJCN010000089.1 GCA_905182655.1 Flammeovirgaceae bacterium UBA4465 | reverse complement strand
GTTGTGCCGGTATACGAATTGCCGGCAAGATCTGTTCCCGCTACCGTTGAGGTGGCGGTACCATCACGTCCTGCTGGAATGACCCAATCATAATACCAGGTGGTGGCATCGCTGCCTTGAGTCATGTTGACGTTTGAAAGGTCTGTGCCACTGGCATAATCAATACTTATAGAGGGTGCTGAAGTCATGAATTCACTGAACACGGCAGAGACCCTCTCGGTTTCCCCTTCTTTAGCCACGAGATCAGTACCGCTATTGGTTAAAGAAGTTACAGTAGGGGCCGCGTTGTCAACATTCAGAACCAAGTTTGTGGCGCCTGCATAATCATTTTCAGCGAGATCTTCACCTTCTACTGTTGCGGTGGCCACACCATCGCTGGCGGCTCCCGGTACAACCCAATCATAATACCAGGTGGTAGCATCACTACCTTGGGTCATGGCATCCGAAGCGATGTCCGTTCCACTGGCCAAATCAATACTTATGGTAGGATTGGAAGTCATGGCCTCACTGAATATGGCAGTGATTCTTTCAGTGTTCGGGTTTTTAACAAGATTATCACCCCCATTATTGGTCAAAGAATTGGCCGTAGGAAGGGTAATATCATATTTAAAAATCGAACTGGAGACTTGCGTGGCGAGATTGCCTGCCGCATCGCTGACATCGGCTGTTAAGGTATAATTGATCCCATCATTCAATGCTTGTAAACCTGCTGCAGGGATGATTACGGTAGCACTATTGGTATTCACAAGAGCGGTATAGGAGGCGCTATTTAAAGTAATGGTCACTGTTTGGTTATCTTCTGCTCCAGAGGTAGTTATGGTTACGGTGCCATTGCTATTATCTTCTGTGGCGTTTAAATAAGCGCCCCAGCTGAAGTCTCCTGTGCCGATGGCACTGATGGTGGGGGCAGAGGTATCGACGGTCACATTGGAACCACTCATTACAGCGGTAACGGTCGTCCCACTATTACCCGCCAAATCAGCAAAGGCAATATTTATGGCAGCAGTACCTTCTGTGGTGGCACCATCTGCGGTGTAGGAGGCGGTCCAGTTCGTTGAAGAAGACACATTAGTGACGGTAGCCGATTGTCCTGCAATGCTTACGTTGGGTGTTGCAATGGCCTCGTCTGAGGTAAAGGAGACAGTAATCACATCACCAGATTTGGCAAGCGTAGTAGTAGAATTATTACTTGTGATGGTTACCGAAGATAAACCTGGGGCCGAGGTGTCAAAGGTAATCGAAGTAACTTCGACAGCGGTCGCATTATTTCCATCAGAATCAGTACCATTAAATCTGAGGGTATAGATGGCCCCATCGACCAAACTTGGCGCATTGGTCAGCGCCCCTGAGAAGGCACCGGCATTGAGCTCGGCAGCTGCGAGGGCTATAGTGCGGTCACTATCAGAGGAGCCCCCTGTTCTTTCAAAGGTTACTGAACCACTGGTAATAGCTTCAGAAAGGGTATATCCCACATCAGCGACTCTGACAAAACTGTTAGAGGCAGGTGTTACGGATGAAAACACAGGAGCTTGCCCCATAGCCGACCACCCCACCCCAAGAAAGAGGCAGGCGAAAAGAGGCAGGATATGTCGTTTATACACACTCAATAGGCCTTGGGTTTAATAGTGATACCGAGATCGATCAGGCCCGAAAGTGGCAGGGATCTTGGGAGGTTATTTATAAGAGGAGGTCGCAGGGCGCTCATGTCTGTATGAATTTGTTAAACAAATTATCTCAACATGGCCACCTTGCCACGAGAGGTTCTCGAAACGCCCGATTCTGCGACGTAGGTAATTTCATATAAATAAGAATCTTGGGGTAAGGGCACAAAATTCAAAGAGCCGTCCCACTCACCATCTAGATCTCTGGTTTCGAAGACGACGCTGCCGTACTTATTATAAACGATTAAATGCATGGAGATGACGTTCTCAAGTGTAGGTCTAAAATAGTCATTGAGGCCATCCAAGTTCGGTGTAAAAGCGGAAGGCATGGTGACGCGAAAGCCTTTTTCTATGTTTAGGACTTCGGTCGTGACGGCTTCACAACCCACGATATTGGTGATTTTCAGAGTAATAGGATACGATCCGGGGCTCACATAGGTAAAGCCAGAATTGACATCGTTGGTGAGCGCACCATTGCCCAAGTCCCATGACCAGTTGACAATATCGGGCCCCAAGGAGGCGTCAAAAAATGATATCGGCCAGTCAATGTATGGATATTCATAATCCCAATTGAAGGCCGAAACCAGGAGGTAATCGGTGTCAACGACCAATATAGTGTCGAAGATGCATAGATTATCATCGGTAATCTTGATGTTTTGGTTGCCGCCCACCAAGCCGTCGTAGTCCCCATTAGGAAAGGGATCCCCGTCATTGAGTTGGTAGAGATAGTCTCCTGTACCTCCTCTGGCCTCTACTGCAAAGGCGCCGTTGTTGGTAGTAGTACACAAGTTGTTATTAAACGAAAGCACATCTAGAGAGAGAATATCAGGCTCTGTGATTTCAAGGATACCCGAGGAGTATTCACAAAGGGACCCATCTGTGACGATGAGCTCATAGTTGCCTGTGCCTAGCCGCGAAAGATTGATGTCTTGCGAATAGGGATCCCCGTCCTTGGCCCAGTTGTAAGTATATTCGGGAACACCACCGGTGACCGAGACGCTAATGGCCCCATCTCTTTGACCATAACAGGTCAGATTTGAATTGATGGCGTTGAAGTTGATGGTATCTGGGGCGGAGAGGGTGATATACACCGGAGTTACACAAAGGCCATCATCGATGACGTCTATGATGTAATCCCCCACGGGGAGGGTATTGCCAAATGATTCGGAGATGGGAAGGGAAACCAGGTTACGCTCCCATTCATAGGAAAAATTACCCCAGCCGCCTGTGGGTGAGAGGGCGATCAATCCGGTGGAGTCTCCGTAGCAGAGAACATTTTCTTGCGTGCTCGTAACGTTAACCGCATCTGGGTTCTCGAGGGTAAAGGTATTGGATCTGAGGCAACCAAAGTTGTCGGTGACACCAATCGTGTAAGTCCCAGGACTGATATCTACTTGATCTCGGCTTTCGCTGATGGGGAGATCGTCTTTTTCCCAGGCATAAGTGAAGTCGGTGGACTCACCTAGTATTTCAATAGAAACCAGTATTTTGGCATCAGAAGAATCTCTACAGCTGATCCGGCTGATATCTCCATTGATGTTGAACCGATTGTTGGGCTCGGCTACGTTGATGGTAAATGTATCTGACAAGCAGAGATAATCATCTTGTACTGCCAAGAAATAATCCCCAGAGGCGAGACTATCTATCGCATTAGAGGTACTGAACACTTTATTATTAGCGACCCAGGCATAACTATAGTTCGGTTGTCCGTTGATCATGGCTACACTGATAGTGCCGGTACTGGCATCTTTACATAAGACGTTGGCGATGGTTGGATCGACGGCCATATTGGCAGGATTATCTATAACTATCGTACTGTCCTTGATACAGCCTTTGGAATCGGTTATCCGAATGCTATGATTTCCGGATGCTAAATAAGACGCTTCGAAAGCGATGTCCGATGTGGTAGAGCCATTGTATTGCCATACGATCGAAGGATAGAGATCCGAGCCACCCGTGGGGTCCAAGGTGATGATGGCATTACTTGCATTGTAGCATTCGAGCGTATCAATGAAGGGGTGTAAATAAATGTCATTGGGTTCGATCAGGGTCAGCGTATCGGAGCGCTTACATCCATACTCATCGGTAATGGAGAATTCGTAAAAGCCACCGTTAAGGAAGGTAATAGATTCTTCTTCGTTCGCGTACAAGAGTTCGCCATCTTTTCTCCAATCGAGTTGGTATGTAGTTGGATGTCCAACGTCCTCCGTCACATTGATATTGATTAACCCATCTGCAGCCTCAAAGCAAGTGGGGACTGTTCCGAGGGGATCGATGGCATAGGCGGTAAGAGGCTCTTTTATTTCGACATCTTTTTCTAGGGAAGGACAATTGAGTGAATCAACAACAGTCAAGCGGTAGATCCCCACAGTAAGATCGCTCACGGTGGGAGTGTCATCGACAAAAGCATTTGATTTGGACCAGGTCACTGTATAGGGAGCATTACCTCCGGAGATATCGAGCTCTATTTTTCCTGTAGCACCGTCTTTACAGACCACATGTGTCAAGGTGGTATCTACAGCAAGAAGGGGAATATCACTGATTTCAAAGCTTTTTTCGAAGTCACAGCCCTGTTCATCGGTTAAAATCACCTTATAAATACCACTGGCCAACGTGGAGATTTCGGTGTCCGTCCAAGAGCTGTCTGCAGGATTAAAGGCCACTCCATTTTTGGACCACTGATAAGCATAATTGAGGGAATTTCCTCCATTGGCTTCGATGTCAATGGAGGCGATTTGATCTCCTCCACAAACATTGTCAGACACTGTTGAGGAAATCTGCATGGCACTGTATTCAGTAATTTCATAGGTAGCCTCTCTTACACAACCATTGGCATCAGTCGCTTGGAAGGTATAATAACCTGCACCGAGTCCAGAAATGACTTTTACAGAATCCAAAACGGCACCTGTGGCGGTTTGGCCTGCGAACCAAGCATAAGTAAAGTCAGTGGGGTGGCCGACATCGGCGGTAAGCTTTACTTCTATGTAGCCGGAATTTTCTCCATTACACGTTACAGGAGAAATTACGGTAGCCGTGGCGGAAGCGGTGACTGTTTCGCTGATGGTTGTAGGGGCATTGATGCTGTAAGAGGTCGTAGGTGCTGCTACCACATAATCAAAATCGCCGGCAGTAGAGTTACAATTATTGTTATCCGTAATGATTAAACGGTACGTGTCATCGTCGAGATCAGCGATCGTTGTCCCATTCCCCACAAAAACGGCACCGGGGGTCGTTTTCCATTGTTGCGTATAGGGAGCCGTACCGCCTGAGAGGACAACAGAAATTTCAGAGGTGCCTCCTGCTTGACAAGCAGCTGGAGTGATGACTTCCGTTACTTGGAAACCGGCTAAATAATTTACCTGGAGAGTATCCGTGGCCACACAAGCGGCCTTATCAGGAGCCGTTGTCGCTTGATCTGAAACGGTTATAATGTAAATACCCGAGTCGAGATTGACAAGGTCGGTGACCGTAGCAGGGGCAGTAATCACAAAGGGATCCCCGTCTTTCTTCCATGAATAGATATAATCCGTTGCCAAAACACTGTTTCCACCACTGGCTTCTATTTCGATTTGGGCATCAACTGAAGAGGGACAAGTAAGCTGTGTGATGTCCGAGGTGATGACGATTGTTGGGGACTCTTCAACACGGAATGTTTCGGTTTGCCGACAGCCATAATAATCCGTCACTTGAAAAGTATAGTAGGCAGCATTAAGGTTAGAGACAGTTTTGGTATTGGTCGTATTGAAGGCGGTGCCCGTAGCAGCTTGTCCGGTAAACCAGTCATAGGTATAACCACTGGGATGTGTTCCATCGTCATCATCATCAATTTCTATGGCGATGCTACCCGTTTCACCGTTGCACGTAGGATTCGTTAATACTGTGGGTGTTATAGTTGATAAATCCTCTATGTGATAACTTGAGGTGGGCGAAGCGATCGTATAATCGGGAGAATTGAGGGTACAGCCATTGCCATCGGTAACGATGACATCGTAGTTCCCATTATCGAGGCCACTTACATCTTGACTGGAGGCCATGACGGTGGTTGCACTATTTTTGTACCAGCTGTATCGGTAGCCGTAGGTAGGATTAGGTGTTCCTCCTGCTACGTCGATGAGGATGTAGCCATCATCCCCATCTTTACAGAAGGGATGGGATACATTGGTAGAATCTATGCCATAGGCGCTCACCCCACTTACAGTAGTTAAGGCAACAGTCATCACATCGGGCACATTGACGGGAAACGATTTTTGAAATTGTATGGTTTCAGTGGTGTAGGTACAATTATTGAAATCCGTGATCGTAAGGGTATAATTACCGGCTTCTGTGACGGTAAGTTGTGTGTTTGAGGTTCCTCCCGTATTGTCAACTTGACTCGTTGGCATGAGAATGCCCCCTTGATCCCAGGTATAAGTATAAAACTCACTGTTGAGAGAGTTGGAGGTGGCCCCACCCACGACGACAGAGACGATGCCGGGAGGGGCAAAGGTTAGGTTTCCTGAAGCGGTAACGTTAGCAGAAACAGTTATATCATTTTGATCATTAATTGCGGTTACGGTCACATGTCCAGAGATTCCTGTTCCTGTAACGACATCCCCTAAGGCAATCGTTCCTAGGTTACTGGTTAGAAGGAGAATCATATCTCCAGAGGAAGTGGCCACATCAGCTGTAGAGCTTGCAGGACAGACGACATTGGTGATGGTCTCATCTAGGGACAGCACCTCAGGTTCGTTGATTGCGAAGTTGGTGGATTGGAGACAGCCAAAGGGGTCTCCAATCTCTAGGGTGTAGGACCCTTCTACCAGGGTATCAATGGAGGTAAGATCATCATAGTTGTCCAATTTGGTTTTTGTGCTTCCTGTCCATTTGTACCATCTTATGCTATCGATTGTATGTCCCGTGATGGGATCAAATTCTGCCTTGCCATCGTCGAGCGTATTGCAACTTACATCTGTCAGGCTAAGTGTACGAGGAGCCGTCGATGTGGATGGGTTTTCATGAGTGAAAGTCAGGACCGTATTGTCTTCTAAGGAGGAGATGGCAGTAGCGGCGGTAACAACTAAGTTTTGTTGATCGGTCACCGTTTGAACGATAGCCCTAAAGTCCGACCTATCCGTTTGTTTGCCTGTGATGATGTCTCCTACCAGGATGGTTCCCACATTGTTATCCACCACTAAATTCGTGGTAGGGGCGCTGATGGCACCATTGACCGAGGCCGTGGCTGCGACAATGGGCATGGAGAAACCTGTGCTGGGTTCTGTGATTTCAACGATGACATCATCGGTATTGGTGCTGTTGTAATCTTGAAGGCGTATTTTATAGTAGCCCGCTGGTAAATTGCTCAAGTTCAAGCCATTGATGTAGGAAAGGTCATCAGTAAAAGTAGTCGTTGTGTTGGTCCCGTACCTAGTTGAATACGTGACGCCATCGGTAGAATACTTATATTGAATTTTATAAGGAGACGTGCCCCCATTGGCCACAACGGTAATGTAGGCGTCGTTGGTGTCCATACAAATAATGTCATTAGCATCGCCACTGATACTTTTGGGTGTGGTAGAGGAAGCGATGGAAAATTCATCGGGTTGAGTGATGACGTATTCAATGGCTTGTGTACAGGCGCCGCCGCCAGTGCTTCCTGTAATGATGGCGGCATATGTGTTGGCACCGAGCGTTTTTATGTTTAAGGGTGTGAAGGTCAAAGCAATGCTGTTTGTCAATGTCTGAGGGCTGGATAAAATTAGATTATTTTGGTCTATTACCGTAACGACCGTAACAATTCCGGAGATCCCTGTTCCCGTTACGACATCTCCAACTTCAATATTACCGCCAGCATTACCATTTACAGCTAATGTTGTGGTTGAAGCCGTTGTCCCATTGACATTGGCCGTTGAAGCCGTTGCCGATGGCGTGACAGCTTGGCCGGAGAAGGTCAAATCGACATTATTGGCAAGGGTTTGATTACTAGACAAAGTAATCGTAGTTCCTGAAACGCCCGAAACCGTAACCACTCCAACAATTCCCGTTCCAGTTACAATGTCTCCATTGTTAATCGCGCCACTAGGGTAGAAGGTCAAGGACATGTTATCACTGAGCGTTTGAGCGCTCGATAACGTAATCGTAGATCCCGAAACGGCGATTACCGTAACAAAACCAACAACATCATTGCCTGTGACGATCTCGCCACCACTGAGGGTACCCGTAAGGTTATCTATGGCCATCGAAGTACTGGTTCGAGGTGAGTGGGTAAAGGTCAGAGCAATGCCGTTTGTCAATGTCTGAGGGCTGGATAAAATTAGATTATTCTGGTCTATTACTGAAGCGACCGTAACAATTCCGGAGATCCCTGTTCCCGTTACGACATCTCCAACTTCAATATTACCACCAGCATTACCATTTATAGCCAATGTTGTGATTGAAGCCGTTGCCCCATTGACATTTGCCGTTGGGTAGATGATGTTGACCGCCGCAGTGGCACTTGAGGTTGACCCAGTGATGGCGTCTACGACCAAGGTATTGACTCCGGAGATGGCGCCATTGACGGCGGCTGTGGCCGTGGCGCTTTTCCAGATAGCCCCCCAAGTATAGGTGGCCGAGGAGTTATCGGTGACTGGGAGTAAGGAGATGGATCCATCTCCGAGTTCAAACCCTGAAAGATTGACGAGGGTTTCAGCCACATCAAAGCAATCGGTCAAGGTTTGCTGTGTAAAGGTTTTTTCACAGCTTTTGGCATCGGTCACGGTGAGGGTATAAATGCCGGCAGGAACACCCGTCGCGGTTACGATGACTGTTGTAGGATCAAGATCTTCTGTTGTGCTCCATTGCGTGTTAGACGCATTGATCCAGTTAAAGGAGTAACTACTTGAATTACCACCACTTACGCCGGTGACATCGATACTTCCGTCTATACCAGAGAGATCACTGGGATTGTCGCGGGTAAAGCTTGAAATGGCGATATCAGCTGCAGGGGAATTGATTCTGACGGGAGATCCAAAAGGAGTAACACATCCATTGGCATCCTGAACGGCAATATAATAAGATTCTGTACTCGCTGTGTTTTCGTTTACTCCAGTAAAAGTAATACCCCCTGTATCTGAGTTTTCACTGAAGGAAAAAGCACTTGCTGCAGGCGTCCCAGAAGCAGTCGTACTTTCAATATAACCATAACTAAGGCCCGTTGTCACACCTGTACCACCGATCCCACCGGAGGCCCCAGCGACGGTAATGGTGCCGTTGGACTCACCAAAACAAACGACATCTGTTGCTGTCACGGGACTGGGACCACCGAAAACCAGTGCGTCAGGCTCTGTTAGTGTTTCAGTAATGTCAGTTCCCGAGAGTGTACCGCCGGAGGCGTAGTCGTAGGTACAAACATTGGATCCATCGGTTGCTTGAACAGAAAAATGATACGTAGGATTTGAGGCATCAGAAAGACCTGTGAAAATGCCATCGGGATCATTGTAAGTATAACTACCGTTTGAGGTACTTATCGCATAACTATAGGTCCCTTGGCCACCGTAGGCAGCGGCACTGATTTGTCCTGTAGCACCACCGTTACAAAGGGGATCGATGGTATAACTATCGTTGATGAGCAAAGAAATGGCATCGGGCTTGGTAATGGAAAAAGTAGCACTGGCTTCCACCTCCCCTAAGGCGCCAGTGACCACGGCAAAATAGGAACCTACGCCGAGGTTAATCGCTTTTATGGAACTTGCCCCTACTTTTCCAACAGTAGTAGGATTGGCAATTTCGACAATGGTCCCACCAGCCAAAGCAACGAAAGCAGTGCCATTATGCTTCCACCAAACGATGGTTTTCCCTTCGGCAGCGGAAGCCGCATCGAAAGTAAGGGTGATGGTTCCGTCATTAGTCGTTCCTTCATCAATGTTATTACAAGTAATATCGGTATGAGAACTTGAAGCAATATCAAATGCGGCCCAGCTCCGAAAACTCATCAGAAAAAAGAGGATAAAAATTAAATACGAAAGATGTGGCTGTGTTGTTTTCATTTTAACTTAGGTAAAGAATTTTATAAAAAGACAGGACATTTGGTTCTTCGCATGGATAAAGGGGGTTTACCACTAGAGAGTTCAAACAAATAACTGAAGGAAATTTCATGAAACCCTTGCATGGCAGCACCCTGGGTCAAAGACAGATCATAACTGTATACCGTGGTAAAAGTGCTTTTCTTTAAGCCGATCATCAAACTGAGAAAATTATTATCTTCAAAGGCAAAGGGATCCGTACCGTAGAAAACTCCAAGAATGATGGGGTCGATGACATTGTATACCCCAACATCCAATCGATTCAGAGGACCTTGACTGGTAAAACTAAAGGTCGGCATGATTGCGATGTTGCGGCGGGACTGTCGCGAGAGGTTTTTTAAGCGGTACCGGTAGCCCATGTGTCCAGAAAACCTAGTCTTCAATAGATATTCACTGCCCTCCATGAAAGAGATATTGTTTTTAAATAGATTGTGTGCCGCAAACCCAAACCACAGCTCTTTGGAATAACCCAACACACCAAATGAGGCATCAAAATAATTGACCTTGCCCGTATTCAAACTTTCAGCGGACAAACCCGTAATGTTGCCAAAGGCATCTAATTGATCTGAAAATATAAAATTTCCCACATTGAAATTTTGTTGACTGTAAGAAGCCTCAAGCCCAAAACGGATCTGCATATTCTTGGATGCAGAGAGGTCATAACAGAGAGGAAGGGCCAACTTGGTGTGGGTATAGCCACTGGCTTCATCTTCTTCATTGATGACCATTAAACCAACACTACTGTGATAATCCTTGAAGCTGTGATCCAACGAAAGTTGAGAAATGTTGTAGGCCGAGAGCGAGCCTACTTTTTGCATTCTATAATTTAAACCGGCGCGAGTAAATTCGGAAGTGCCGGTAAAAGCAGGATTTAGAAAAATGGGCGCATTGTAGTATTGTGAAAACCCAAGGTCTTGGCTCATGGAGGGAAGAAAAAGCAGGAGGGTTATCCAAGATAAAAATAGTTGAAAAAATCTCATATAGGTTGTTTTTCTGAACAATCAATTATTATTCATTGAAACAAATATAAAAGGACAAACTGATAAATTCTATTATATATGAATGGATTGCATATAATAAGTATAATTTGTTGATTTTACTTTGTCTCATCAATCGTTGTTCTTAGTTATAAGAGAGGGATAAACATTTACCATTTATCTTTGACCCATCGATTGAATGAACCTTAAATGAGATGATGAAAATAAGGGATTTGAGCTACGGCTTACTTTTAATGGTCATAATGATCACCGCTGCTTGTGATCCAGGGGCGCCTGTTGACAGCAAAGCCGTCAAAGAAGAGATTCAGTCTCGAAAGATCAGAAAAGTTTCTGCCTCCGACATCATGACACGCGCCCTGACTACAGGAGAAGGAATACAAGCCGAAGTGACCCGCCAGCATTTGGCGTCTTTGCTTGTTGGTCAGGACGGGATTGGGCCATGCGACCTCCAATCACTGCCTGCGGTAGTGGAGGCCCAAGCACGTGGCATCGACGTCTCTAGAATTTCATTAAACCCAAGAAGAAAGCGACGCCCATTGGATTCTTTGGAAGTGGCCGTCTATGAAGCTTTTGAATACGCTACCCAACGGCAGCTCAAAATGGTCCCCAGTTTAGAGGAAATAAATGAGACAACGCTGCGCTATTGGGCGCCCATTTTTATGAACCAAGCATGCAACCGTTGCCACGGTAAAAAAAGGGTGGACATAGACGATAAAACCTTAAAACTACTTCAAGAGCAGTTTCCTGAGGATCAATCATATGATTTTGAGGAGGGCGCACTGATGGGCCTTTGGCGCATCATAATACCCAAAAAGGAAATCATCAAGAATCTGTGAGGGCTTTGATTTCCTGGTAGCGATAACAATCGAAATCATGATCGTTGACCATGCCGACGGCTTGCATGTAGGCATACATGATGGTACTACCTACAAATTTAAACCCGCGTTTTTTGAGGGCGTTAGATAATTGAATAGAGATTTTGGTCTGACTGGGTGGACTCTCTTGTTTTGCATGCCATTGGCCTTGAATGGGTCGGTGATCTACAAAGCGCCATACATAAGCATCAAAGGAGCCAAACTCTTCTTGTATTTGGATAAACGCTTTAGCATTTCCAACCACAGAGGCTATTTTAAGCCGGTTTCTGACAATGTTGGGGTTCGTTGTGAGGGATTGCAAGTGTGCGGAGGTAAATTTTGAAACCAATGCTACATTAAATTCAGCAAACGCATCGCGATACCCTGCCCTTTTGTTTAAAATAGTTCGCCAACTTAGGCCAGCCTGTGCTCCTTCTAAAATTAAAAATTCAAAATGTATCTTATCTTCGTGCACGGGAACCCCCCATTCTTCGTTATGGTAAGAGATGTAATCGGGATAGGTATGGGAAGCCCAAGGGCAAATTTTTTTATTCATGAGAGACTATTTGGGATCATAAATGGTTCATAAATTTAGTTAACTCCGGCGAAAGAAGATGGTAAATAAAAAATTAATAATGTTGTTTTTGTGTGTGCTGACCCAAGGGGGTTGGGCGCAGGTATTTGAAACCCATTTGATGTCTATGTCGGCAGGCTTACCTATGGGTATTACCTCGGATCGGGTCTGCGTCATCATCCATCAAACGCCTGAAATGGTGGATCTCTCACTGCCGAAAAACCTTCATTTAAACTTGAAAGAGATGGGTATTGATGCCATGCGCTACCTCTATTACGATGAGCTGTATGGGGGACAAGACGTCTACAGAAAGACCCTTGCGGCCTTACAAAAAAGGCAAATAAGGATCTTGATGTTTATGGAGGTATCTGACCAAGGGTTTACCTTGACGCTGGCGCGTATGGGGACGAATACGTTGGTGGACTTTGAGGTTAAAGCATGGCAAACAAAGGGCCAGACGATGCATCAGGTCTTGATTCGACTGGCCAACAAAATGAGGACCCTGGATTTACCCTATAGCAATTATTTAATTTCAGAGGGACCCGAGTTCAGTACCCAAGTACGGCTGTTTGAAGGGACTCATTTTCCACGTTACCCTTCTCAGCTCAAGCGGTTTTCCTTGGCCGTTTCTTTGTTTCCTATCTTCCCTACCGAGGGGACTTTCTTAAACGAAGCACAACGTACATATTTGTCTGAATACAACGAAAAGATAGCGGTAAAAAATGCCCGCATCCAAGAGATTTTTGCAGATTATCCTTATCAAGTTGAATTTTTTGAAGATCAATCAGACGCAGCGTATTTTGAAAACCGATATCAATACGTCTTGCGTTACGCATTTATGCCTGGCGAAGAGTTGCGAACGGCATTGGGCTATGAGCTGGACCCTTCTCAAACCCAGTACATTTCGACGGTCCCCGTGGAGGGAAACCGAACGTTGAAGACCTTAGACAAGCAAAAAAAAGTGTATAAATTTTATGTTCAGAAAACCGCCAATGGCGATCTTTACACCGGTCGCTATTATGATGCAGATGAAACTTGGGAGGAAGCCCTGTACAATTTTAAATCACTCATGACGGCGCAATTTAAAAAATAAAGCATCAGCCTAAAAGCGCTTTTTTTAACTGATTAAAAGCTTTTTTATAAAAGGTAAAGATAAACTCCTGCTGATCTTCGAGATCCCAAATGGCAGATATGGGGAGTAGGGCACCGGTCCAATCGGTCTGGTTCCAATGAGCCCCCTTGGGTAAGGGCTTCAATAGGGCCACTTCGGTATGGGGCCATGACTTGACATAAAAACAAGGTTCTTTGGCATATACGCCTCCAGGCATGTAGCCGAGCGTTACATAAGTATCTAAATGCTCATCTCCTGATTCTTTCACAATAATATTTAATGTTTGATTCAAAAATTGAGGCCAAATTCTGATTTCGGAAGTAGCATCTCCCGATTGTGCTCGAAAATTACGAAAAAGGATGAATGTGTTGTGATAATAGGCCCCCAAATCAGTCAATAGATCAAGGTCAATCCCATCAAAGGGGAGGTTTTGATGGAGGCCCTTCATTTTGTAGGGGACCTTAAGTGACAGGTGTTGATGACCCAAGTCTAGCGAGCCCATTTGTTCTTCTAACCAAAGGAGGGATTGATTGAATTTTTTATCGATCAACGAAAACCGGCCCAGTGTATTGAGCCTCTTGTCTACGAGAAAGAGTTCAAATGAGGTAAGAGAGAGTGATGAGCGAAACGTTTTAGTACCCTTTACCCAATGTCCAGCCATTCGCCAGAGGCCAGGAATCCAACTCAAGGTATTGTGAGTGCCTTGATCGGGTTGCTCGGCATAATGAATACCTACTAAGGCCACATTTTGAGCGGCCAAATGAAGTTTTGCCTTTAGAATTAAAAAAGGATTAAGGGGAACGTAACGTAAGGGATGCCAATCGTATTTTATCATAGTTCTTGGCAAAGACGCATTATATTTCGTATTTCTTTACTGCTTTTTTAAGTGCATCAATGTCGGCACTGATGGAAGGATCTGAATATACCTGTGAAGAAATTGCCGAAACGACCTTAGTTTTAAAGCCCAGCTTTGTCGCTAATTTTTCACAGTGATGAATTTCACTTTTGTACACTTCTTGATCGATCTTCATGAGCTGAATGATGTTGAATAAATAATCAAATTTATCGTCCGAAGTAAGTAATTTGACGTCGGGCATAGGGACTGGATTTTTGACAATGTCTTTTATTTCAATTTCGGAGAGGCCATTTGCTCTTCCCAGCATCAAAATGTGCAATTTTTCCTGACCGTCAAATTCACCGTCTATTTTGGCCAACTCTATTAAGGTGCTTAGTTGTGCTTTGATGGTACTCATATAATTCTAATTTTTTGTTTATTGGATTGTTTTTATCTTATCAAAGTTAATGATTTATTCAAAGAATTGGGAACAAAAAAAAGGAATAAATAAAAAGAAGCGGGGGGAGTAGAAAAATCAGGATTCGTGCAAATAACTACCGGCATTGATATCAAAGGTTGCTCCCGTAGCGTGGTCGGCCATTCCAGAAGCCAAAAACGTAATTAGTGGGGCCAGATCCTTAGGCTCAGTCAGTCGCTCCAAGGCAATGTCTCCCTTGGCATGCTCTTCCCCATATTGTGACATAAAGGCTTTGGCCATATCGGTTCGGACAAAACCAGGGGCAATGTTGAAGGCTTTGACTCCTTTTTTTCCAAAGGACTTGGCGATGGAGCGGGTCAAAGCCACCAGACCTGCTTTAGAGCTGGCGTAAGCCAGATAATCTGCGGTTTCTCCCTTGTAAGCAGCTCTGGAACTGATATTAATGATTCTTCCAGAGGCTTTTTTTTGAATAAAATGTTGAACCGCTTTTTTACATAAAATGGCAGGGCTGTGTAAATTGACGGTCATGGTTTTATGCCAAAGGGTATCCCATTCTTCTTGTACCATATCGATGGATGCGGGTTCCGCTACGCCGGCATTGTTGATCAAGACCTCAATACTTCCGAGTTCCAAAATGACGCGTTCAAAAAGCTTTACGGCTTCCCCAGGATCTGAAAGGTCTGCTTGAAAAGCTTTGGATTCATTACCCAATACTTGAGCCAAGCTTTCGGCATCATTCATGTTCTTATTATAATGAACGGCTATGGTGGCCCCAGCCTCGGCGAGTTTCGTAGCAATGGCCTTTCCTAGTCCACGGCTGGCCCCAGTAACTAAAATGTTTAAACCAGAAAGATTTATATACATGATGTCATCTAAAATGAAAGGTCAAATTAGCACAATTAAGTGTAAACCTTTGTCATGGTTTGAAGGATTAATTTTTTAGTTGCTTTAATTAAGAGTTGAAGAGCTCTTAATAATCAGTAAAAACAAGAAAATGAGGAGGCGAAAAAATAACAAGTAAATGCATTAAAAAGTCCACATATTTAGGTAATCTTGTGGAGTAATTATTTGACTAAAAACGGTTAAAAAGAAAACTAAATAGAGAATTTACCCATGGGCTTGTTGATTCCATTAATAATTATTGCATTGTGTTGTTTGGTTATTTGGCGCGCCGGAGATGGCTTTATGGTCGCCTCGGAATATGTCGGAAGGAATCTTTCAGAAGGTGTCAGGGGGGCGACGATAAATGCCATTGCGAGTTCTATGCCGGAGGTATTTACTTCTTTCTTTTTTCTTTTTGTGCTCAATGATGCGACCGGTTTTTCGGGAGGCATCGGAACGACAGCGGGAAGTGCCATTTTCAACAGCATGGTCATACCTGCCGTGTCCATCATCGCGGTGATTTCTATGGGAGCCGTTAAAAAGATTGAAATTTCTCGCAAAGTTCTTTTTCGTGACGGCATCGCCTTAATTATTGCTGAGTTTATCTTCCTCATTTTGATCAGTGGATCCTCATTGGACTGGTATCATGGTTTGTTATTGATGTTGGTCTATGTGGTTTACATCGTCTTTATGTTTGTTTCTATGGATAAAAAGACCAAAGCGGCTTTGATGGCATCCGCTCCTCATGAAGTCAACAATGAAGCCGAAGAAAGTCAGGGATCTTCCTCCTTGTTTTTGGCTATCATCACCTTGGATTTGGAACAAGTTTTTATAGGAAAAGCCAAAATTAATGATACCCGAGCCTGGTTTTTATTGGTTACTGCCACGATGTGTATTGCGGGGGTTTGTTACTGGTTGGTCTTGGCCTGTGAATGGTTGGGTGAAAAGACCTATGAAGTGCCCTATCTTGGAACCTTTGAAGGATTGGACATTCCCGTTATGTTTGTTGCCTTGATTTTGGCTTCTGCAGCATCAAGTTTTCCAGATACCATTATCTCGATTAAAGACGCTAAGAAAGGCAATTATGATGATGCCATTTCCAACGCACTTGGGAGTAATATTTTTGATGTATGTTTTGCCTTGGGCTTTCCCCTTTTTGTATTCACGTTAATCAACGGGCCTATAGTCATGTCTGAAGACATCATTGATTTAAGTAGTGAATTGAGATTACTACTGCTGTTATCCACTGTAGCAGCCCTTGTGATTTTTACTACAGGAAAATACATGGGACGAGGCAAAGCCTTTATTTTATTGGGCATTTATGTGTTTTTTGTTACTTATATCGTAGGTAGAGGCACTGGAAATGAATGGGCCCAATCGATGGCTGATTGGTTGGTATCCGTGGTGCATTACTTCAATATCAATTGAGGGGGACTCCTCTATTTTATCAGTCAAGTTCACGAGTTGTGAATCAAACCCTTCTTTAATTTTCTAATTTCATTATACTTAATCGTTAAAGACCTTATCTTTCCTAAATAATTTGGGTTATGAAATGTCAACGAGATAAATTTTCTTTACAACGGAAGATCAGTTATTTGAATGGAGCCTACATGTCTCCTTTATTGAAAAAAGTGGAAAAGGCGGGGATCAAAGGCCTGATCCAAAAAAGGAAACCTTTCCATATTTCACCAGCCGCTTTTTTTAAAGAAACGGAGGTCCTAAGAAACCTCTTTGGCCAGCTGATCAATAGTTCAGAGTCAGCACGACACGTCATCATTCCTTCGGTGTCTTATGGAATTGAAAACGTCGTGCAAAATTTGGAAAAGAAAAAAGGAAACATCGTCATGGCGGCGGGTCAATTCCCGAGCAATGTGTATCCCTGGTCATCTAGGGCCAATTATCAACTTAAATTTGTAGCAGCCCCAACAGGGGGAAAAAATCTTGGGGTGTCTTGGAATGAACGTATTCTCGCGGCCATTGATGATCAAACGGCAGCCGTCTCCATAGGACAGGTTCATTGGGTCAATGGCATTAAGTTTGACCTGACAGCGATTCGTCAAAAAACCAGAGCGGTGGGGGCAGCATTGATCATAGATGGTACCCAGTCGGTTGGCGCATTGCCTTTTGATGTGCAAGCGGTTCAACCCGATGCGCTGGTGGTGGCGGGATACAAGTGGCTGATGGGTCCATATTCGATAGGCATGGCTTATTACGGGGAAATGTTTGATCAAGGGACACCCATTGAGAATAACTGGATGAATAGACAGGGTTCTGATCAATTTTCTGGACTTACACATTATGAGGAACAGTTTTTGCCAGGAGCTCTGAGATATGAAGTGGGAGAGCACAGTAATTTTATCTTGGTGCCCATGCTCATCGCAGCCATTAAACAATTATTAAAATGGACGCCTTTGGGCATTCAGCAGTATTGCGAAACGCTGTGTCATGACACCATCGAAACCTTACGCTCAGAAGGGTATACGATTGAGGCCACGGAAGGAAGGGCTAGCCATTTATTTGGTATTTATTTCAATGAAAACACGACCATGGAACGAATAGAACAAGCACTTTCTAAGCATCGAGTGAACATTTCTGTTCGTGAAAAAGCACTTCGAATCTCACCGAATGTTTATAATGATCAAAAAGATGTCCAAAGATTGCTAAGCGCTTTAAAAGAAGCAATTATTTGATTTATATTTACAACAAAATTAAAAAATCATGGAACTAACAAATCCCGCGGTCACAGACGGCGTCAATTTATTCGTAAATATTGTAGTTATTTTTCTAGCCTTTGTTGTAGCGATGTCTATGATAGATGCCAAAAAGATCAGCGACAAGGAGAAGAAAGCTTAAAAAAGAGGCGTAAAGAGCTTAGACGTGGTCTTTTTTGTGAGTACTGACTTTATCATTGGGAAGAATGTAAGGACAAACGATTGCCAAAATAAATAAAAATCCGATAACGCCTAACATTGCCATAGTTTTGTAGTTTTTATCAAAGATAATGTTTTTTGCTTTTGAGACCTCATCATTGATTAAATTCCTTGACGCCTTTTTAGCTTAGAGATTAAAACAGAAGCTATTTGTGCTCTTTTGGGTCCGTCACCCATACTTAATGTGCAGAAAGGACAATGATCATGTCTTGTTCGTTGAAAGTTACCAGTTCATTTTTAACAGGATTGACCACCACACCATAATTTTTTTCTATACTCTTAGCTTCATTCATTAAGCGGTAGCCGATCGCTGTTTCATTCTTTCTGCATGCAGATTCTAAGACCGTATAAAAATTGACCGGTTCGTGAAGGGTCACATATTGATTCATTTCTCGGATATAAATTTCGTCCCCAGAAGCATCAAATAATTCTTCAAAGACCCGCATGAGAAATTTATTTTCACTTATTTGACTCATCAATAAGCTGATGAGGCTATCACTCACAATGAAGTCATCGGCACTGGTAACATTGGCAAGAATTCGGTTTTTCATGTCCAACATTTCACTGACAATTTTGAAATGAGTTTCATGATGTTCTGAAAAATAGCGCAAGTGCAATAAGGTAATCAAGGTCTGTGCATCGGCTTCCTGCAGGGGGAAATAATTTTTGTAACTCAGTAAAATGATGTAATCAAAATCACCTATACCTTGATTTTGTAGCGTTGGGCCATCGGTAGTATCAAGAGCTTCAAAACTAACGGTAAGGTTCGACATTTCTGTACCTAGCAGCATCACCTCGTCAAAGGAGTTTTTGAACTTTGAAATGACTTTTAATGTGGATTTAGGTGCCACATATTGGTCTATTTCTTTGATGATGTGTTTGCCACGTGGATTCCAGCCAATGATGAGTATTTTTTCGGGGTGGGGTACGTCCTGTTCCCTGAGCACCACATGATTGGGGTCAAAATCAGCCGAAGGTTGTGCAGCGGGAATCAAGGTATCATCATCTTCGGTGATACCGATTACTTGATCACCCTCTTGAAAAACATGGTTCATGGGCGGATTTATTAAAACGCTTTGCGTCGTTGCCTGATGAATGCCCATTATGGACGAATTAGGGTAGGCGAAAAGGAGCTCTCGATAGGTTTTACCAGTAAGTGTGGGGGCCTTTGAAAAATAGATTTCGTCCCCATCAAAATCAAGGAGCTCAGTATAAACGACACTTAATCCAGATTGTCGACTGGTTTGAACCATAATTCTGGAGATGATCTCATCTGATAAGATCAATTCTACCTCATCTTTGCCCACCATTTTGGCAACGGCTAGATTTTTTTTATCCTTAATTTCTGCAGTAATATGAAAGGGCACCTTTCTTTCGAACGCTTGTGTGGTGATGGCGACAATGGATTTGATGATTTGAGAATCTGAATTTTCGCTGTCATTATCCAAGAGAATAATGGATTTGCTTTCCTCTAGGTTGACAATTTTAAGATCATCTAAATCTATTGGATTTCCCGTACGACAGATGATGCGAGTGGTTTTGAAGTTTTTTACTTTATCTCTTATTTCGTCCTCCATTTCTACCTTATCCTTTTCTGCCAAAATAGCAATGGCAGCATCTGATTGGTTTTCATTGGCAATAATCAACTCGGAGATAAGGGTAAAAACTTTAGAAGACCAGCCCAGGATGACAACATGGTTTTCTTCAATGACAAACGATCGCCCTTTACGAAGGCTTTCAATTTTAACCAGGATGCCATTAGAAATCAAACCGATAAGGAGGGTTATGATGACCAATCCAAAGAGGGTTACTGTCATCATGAAAATCATAAAAGGCCAGTTTTTTTCATTCCCACCCACGGTGCCCGGATCGAGCATGTGTATAAGATTTATCCAAATCGATTCGGGGAGGGTTAAGGATTCATCCTGCATGGGCCCTAATCCAAAAGCCAATAATAATACAGAACAGACGAGGACAAATGAGAGAGAAAATAAAACCAATCCGACAATCATTTGGGAGGTTCCTTTTGAAATAAAATTATCGAACTTATATTTTAGTTTGGCATTCAAGGAAGCTTTAGGCATCGTGGGGGTATTGGTTTTTTAGTGGTTGAGGTTAAGTAGCGAGTAAAAATAGTAATTATTTCATCATTGAATGGAAAAACACCTGTGGTATGGGATCATTTTTTATGAAGACAAAGGATCGCATGTGCATGGTCTTGGTCAAATCGAAGAGTTTTAAGGGGTTCTAATAATTGAAAACCGCTATGTAAATCTACCAAATCAAATAATTGCTCGCTTAACAATAGACGCTCTGACTGGTCATTGAGCCAAGATCGTTCGCCATCAGTACGTTGCACAATTTCTTCATTGTGAATGGAAGTATCCATACTGAGATAGAGAAACCCTCCTTTTCTAAGTACCCGAAACTGCTCTTCCCATTGCTGTTTAAAGTCATGATTGTTTTTGGCGAAATGCATGACCCTACAATTTATGACGGCATCAAAAAAGCCATTTTCAAAAGGGAGGGTATGTGCATGTGCTTTTGAAAAAAAGGAAGGATTTCCTCCTAATGAGGTTGCGACAATTTTGCAAAGAGCGATATTTTTGTCATCCAGATCAATTCCATAAATGGCTTTTTTTAAGTTCAAAAAAGGGATGATATTTCTTCCTTGTCCACATCCAATTTCCAGAAGGCGATGACGATCATTAAATCTGCCCTTGAGTAGTTGATCCAATAACTCTAGGTCTATGTCCCCAATAAAATTGTTGATATCATCTAATTTCATAGTGGAAATTTATAAAAAGAGACGAATGAATACAAAAGGACCACCGTATAAGTGAGGGGACGAGGAAGATAAGTAACCTATGAAACTGCAGATTCCAATAATTTCAAAACGCCTTTTTCTGTATCCATAGTGGCCCTTATCCCGATGGGTAGGGTAGCATTGTTCTCCTCATGCCCAAAGGGAAAACCACCCATGACAGGAATACCTAAATCACCCAGTCGGTCTTTGAAGACTTCTTTCAGACTGGTTGAAAACTCATAATAGGGGTCGCCGGGCTGTGCATCACATCGGGTAAAATGACCCAGAGCAATACCTTTTATTCCCCTAAACTTTTGAGCAGCAAGGAGTTGGGTAAGCATCCGGTCTATGCGATAAGTAGATTCTCCTACCTCTTCAATAAAGACAATATGATCGGACCAATCGGATTCGTGCGCAGTTCCAATCATACTGATCAATAGAGATAGATTACCTCCTATGAGTTTACCTGTGGCTACACCTTCCTTGATGACCAAGGGATCATCGATGCCGATTTTAATCTTTTTCCCTTTTTGAATCACCGAATTAAAATGTTGAATCGAAAAAGGGTTAAAAGTAGAAATTCCCACGGGTCCGTGAAAACCCACAATTCCACACTTTTTGTAAATGGCCAAATGCAGGGCCGTAATATCACTGTATCCGATCAGGGGTTTGCAATGCGCACTAATCAGGGAATAATCTATTTTTTCTAAAAGACGTGTAGCACCATATCCACCCCGAGCGCATAAAATGGCGGAAACTTCGGGGTTTTCATACATGTGATGTAAGTCCTCAATTTTTTGTGTATCGGTACCTGCAAGAAAGCCATTTTGTACTCTTAAATTATCGGTATGGATGATTTGATAACCCAGCAGCTGAAAGTTTTCTACTAACTTTTCGTAACCGGATCTCTTCAAGGCTCCAGAGGGAGCAATGACCCCGATAGAGGCGCCTGGCTTCAGTGCCTTTGGCTTGACAACTTCTGTAGATAGACGGAAGGAAGTAAAGGCGGGTACGGCACCCATTAATGCGCCTGATTTAATAAATTTTCTACGGTCCATAGGGGTAAAAATACAAAAATCTATTTGTTTTATCGATAGGAGATCTGTGGGACCAAATTAAAAAGGGAAACCTGCCTAGCTAGGGTAGATTGAGGGTCCAACGGGATGGGTTAAGTATGGGTTGCTGCGCGACATAAAGCCTAAGTTTCTCCCAAGGGTCATCCTGCTTTTTTCTTCCAATAACGGATCAAACCCGCTACACTCATCCAGGAGGGGTTCGCAGCCTCATATTGTTTCACACCCAAGTGATCCACCCCTAAACTGAGCAATTGCTGGGAGGTATATTCACTGAATTTAGGCGTAAGTTCTTCGGCGGTAAATCCGGCCTCCCAGTTTTTTTTCACCCACTCAGACCAATCATTGATCATGCTTTTTAGTGCGTTCATATGGGCTGGTACGTCCTCAATCACACCAAAGTGGGTCAGGTAAATTTGGGTGGGCTTGCAGTCAAGAATGAGATCGATCGAATGAATCCAATCTTCTAGATTGATGTCTGGCGGGGGGCATGGCGGTACGACAGGACCCTTTTGAATTTTAACTCCTGCGACATCACCGGTAAAGATCAGGTCGTCTATTTTCCAAGCAATGTGATGTTTGGCATGACCGGGCGTATGCAGTGCCTGAAAATGATGATTTCCAATGATGATTTCTTCCAAATGACCGGTACTCCGTAATTGATTAATAGGAATGGGATGCATTTGACCCCACAATCGATCCATATCTTCTTGATAAATGCGCTTGGCGGATTCCATCAGTTTTTCTGGATGGGCTAAATGCGTTTCTCCAAAGGGATGCAGATAGATGGTGGCTCCTTGTGCGGCAAGCGCCCAAGCCGCACCGGCATGGTCTAGGTGAATGTGACTCAAGAAGACGTGTTTAATTTGATCCACCTCAAAGCCGCAGCGTTTGATTTCACTTTTAAGCAACGCGAACGTGGAATGAGGACCCGTTTCAATTAAAACAGGTCCCATGGACGTCTCGACCAGATAAGCCGCAATGGAATGAGGATATCCGAGAAAATTTAAATCTAATGTATAAACCATGTCAAATAACAATTTGAATGCGTAATTTAGCTTGCTTGTAATAAAAGGCAGATGACAGAGAAGAAATATTTTCAAGATTACATGCCCGGTAATGTTTGTTTTGGTTGTGGTTCGGAGCATCCAGAGGGACTCCAAATCAAAAGTTTTTGGGAAGGATCCGCGGCCCTATGCCATTGGCAGCCAGAAGAAAAATATAGGGGTTGGCCGCGGTTGCTCAATGGAGGAATTATGGCGACCCTCATTGATTGTCATTGTATGGGAACCGCCATGGCATACGCGTATCAACAAGAAGGGAGAGGCTTCGACTCTACTCCCTCTTATCGTTACGCTACGGGAGGGTTGCAGGTCAAGTATTTAAAACCAACGCCAACCAAGGATTTGATCACGTTAAGGGCTCAGGTAGTTGAGCACCATCAACGTAAAATTATCATGACTTGTACACTAGAAAGTAGTGGCAGGATAACCGCTGAGGCAGAAGTAGTAGCGATACAGGTCTATGACAGCTCGAAAAATAATGAACGTAACCAATTTGAATAAAAATGCATCCTGAATTAATAGAAATCGGAGGAATCACGCTTTATGCCTATGGATTCTTCATCATGATTGGCGCTCTTACCTCCTATGCGTATGGGATAAAAGTGCTCAAAAAAGAGCTAGATATCGATCCTGATAAGGCACAAACATTAACGATACTGATTATTTCTGCATCCGTCATCGGCGGAAAGATTTTTTTCTACTTTGAGGATCCCGCCTATTATTTTTCCAGTCCAGGAAACTTGCTTAAAAACTTTAGGCAAGGCTTCGTTTTTTATGGATCCTTGATTTTTGCAGTACCTACGGTTATTTGGTATTTTAGAAAAGAAAAATGGCCCATATTTCCCATGCTCGACATTCTCTCTATTGTTGCCATGATCATACATGGTTTTGGTCGGTTGGGCTGTTTTTTTGCCGGTTGCTGTTATGGATTACCTACGGACTCATTTCTTGGGGTAACTTTTTCAGAGGTCAAATCTCAGGCAAAACCATTAGAAACGCCACTGCATCCGACACAGCTTTACGAAGCATTCTTCATTGGGTCTCTGATGTTATTTTTAATTCAATTAAAACGGAGACAGCAATTTCATGGACAATTGGTTTTTTTATATGTGATGTTATATGCCATTGGCCGATCCATCATAGAGGTGTTTAGAGGAGACCTTAGGCGTGGATTTATCATAGAAGGGTTGATTTCTCATTCACAGTTTATTTCTATCGTGCTGGTTTTGATTGCGGGAGCGTGCTATTGGGTGACCAGTAGAAACAGCCAATTCAAAATAAAGAGGCCCTGATTTGAAGGGCACCAGGGAGGATAGAAACTGAAAAAGGAGGTTGATTAAAATACTCCCCATCAATATGAGCCTCTAGCTGGGCATTGGCGCCTATGATTAGTTCTGTTGCATCGAACAAGGAAACTTCTTTTAGGCGATGATGAGACCCTTTTTGCAGGGTTAAGACCTTCAAATAACGTTGCAATGGAGAAAGCATTCCGATGGTACATACAGAGAGCTTACCATCATTTAATTTTGCATGGGGCGTCAACTTGAACCCCCCTCCGAAAGTGGTACCATTGGCGATGGTCAATAAAATTAAATTTTGTCTTTGAGGGACTTGGTCTATGGTTAAGTCAAAATCACGATATTGGTAACTGCCCAGAATGTGAAGGACATGGTAATAATACTTGAGTTGACCTCTGAGGAAAGGAACCTTTCGGCGTATCATGTCAGCGGCAATTTGGCCATCAAAACCAACCCCCACGCCATTGATAAACTTTCGGCCATTACACAGCCCGATGTCAATTCGGTTGACAGGTCCACTGAGTGCGGTTTTGAGTTGGGTTTCCAACGTAGATCCAATATTGATATTCTTCACAAAATCATTGCCGCTACCCGAAGGGATAATTGAGACCGGGAGGTCTATATTCAACCCATTGATGGCTTCATTAATCGTGCCATCTCCTCCAATGATCATTAAATCGGTAAAAGCAGCGTTCAAATTTTCTTCTATCGTCTGGGTGCCTCTACAATCATTTCGGGTTTCAAATACGGTAAATTTTATTTCATGATGCCTAAAAAAATCGGCTACCTTTATGCCTATTTTTTGACTTTTTCCGTGACCGGATTGAGGGTTAATGAGCACAAAAAAATGACGTGACATAAGGAGGCTCTAAGGATTAATAATAGGTTAACCGTTAACTAATAACAAGGAATATAAATAAAGCTAAAGCTAAAGATTATTATTGACATAATGGAAAAAGGATCTTTGAAAGTAAGGGGCATTAAAATGAGGTGAAGTCGCTATCTATCCAAAAGGCAAGTTCCCCAAATCCACATTACCTCCCGTCAGAATGATGCCGACCCTTTTGTTTTTAAAAAGAGACTTATGACCCAATAAGGCAGCAAAAGGGACCGCACACGAGGGCTCAACGATGATTTTCATTCGTTCCCAAATCAGCCGCATGGCCCTACTAATTTCTTCCTCAGATACGGTAATCACTTCTTTTACATGATTTTGAATGATTTCAAAGTTTAATTTTCCCACGGTTGTCTTGAGGCCGTCGGCCATGGTGTGGGTTTGGGAAACAGGAATGATTTTACCTGCTTTGAGGGATAAATAGGTATCATTTACTATTTCAGGTTCCCCCAAGATGACTTTCGTTTTTGGAGAGAAGTATTTGACACTTAAGGCCGTTCCTGCCGCCAATCCCCCCCCACCCACAGGCGTGAGCAGATAATCCAAACCTTCGTGGGATTCAATTAATTCTTTGGCACAAGTGGCTTGCCCGGTAATGATCGCTAAATCATCAAAAGGAGGGATAAACAGCGCATTTGTTTCTTGAATGATTTTTGTACAGGCGGTTTGCCGGGCGGTTTCATTGGGTTCGCAAAAAACAATTTCACCTCCATAATTTTTGACGGCATCAATTTTTACTTTTGGGGCATTTTGGGGCATGACAATATAAGCACTTACTCCGGCCGTTTTACAAGCGTAGGCAACGGCTTGGGCATGATTTCCTGAGGAATGCGTTGCAAATCCGTTGAGCCGTTGTTCAGGCTTTAAGGAAAATATAGCATTTGAAGCCCCTCGCATTTTGAAGGAGCCTGTTTTTTGAAAATTTTCACATTTAAAAAAAAGATGGGCACCTGAGAGGTCATTGATGAATTGAGAGGTTAGGACCGGAGTATTATGAATGTGTGGAAGGATGCGGGCATGTGCGAGCTGAATGTCATTTGAAGAGGGAATTGAGGTCATTATCATACGATTTTAGATTACTAATGTGCTTCTAGCCAATTATTTCCGATGCCGATGCCAACCTCCATGGGGACTTCTAGTGTTATAGCATTTACCATCAATTCTTTTACTTTTTCCTGGACCCGCGTGATTTCAGAATGATGAACCTCAAACACCAATTCATCATGAACTTGCATCAACATTCTCGAGGCAAGCTTTTCTGTTTTCATCCAATCGTGAATGTTGATCATGGCGACTTTGATTAAATCTGCCGCGGAACCTTGAATGGGGGCGTTGATGGCATTTCTCTCGTCATATCCACGCATGGTAAAATTGCCTGCATTGATGTTGCGTAGGTAGCGTCTGCGACCTAAGATGGTTTCCACATAACCTTGTTCTTTGGCCTGGGCGATGCAGGCATCCATGTAGGTGCGCACCGAAGGGAATTCTTTCCAATAGGCTTCAATGATTTCTGCAGCCTCACTTCTAGAAATATTTAAATTTTGCGAGAGGCCAAAAGCAGACATACCATAAATGATGCCGAAATTAACTTCTTTGGCTTTTCGACGCATGTCGGTATCTACCTGATCTAAGGGGACACCAAAAACCTTACTGGCCGTATTGGCATGAATATCCTTACCAAGCCTGAAGGCCTCCATCATGCTTTTATCTTTTGAAAAAGTGGCCATGATACGCAGTTCTATTTGGGAATAATCTGCAGCTAAAAGTACAAAATCACTATTTAAGGTGATGAATGCTTTCCGTATCTCACGGCCTTTTTTGGTTCGAATAGGGATGTTTTGTAAATTGGGATTATTTGAGCTTAGACGGCCCGTGACGGCTACGGTTTGGCGGTAATCTGTATGGACCCGCTGGTCTTTTGGATTGACCATGCGTGGCAGGGCGTCCACGTACGTAGATTTCAGTTTTTGGTATTCCCGGAACTCTAAAATTTTATGCGCAATTTCGTGGGCAGGGGCCAATTTTGAAAGAATATCCTCGCCGGTGGCATATTGACCGGTTTTTGTTTTTTTAGGCTTCTCAACGAGTTTTAATTTATCAAATAAAATAGCCCCCAGTTGTTTGGGAGAGCTGATATTGAACGTTTCTCCAGCGATTTCAAAAATTTCTGTTTGTACTCTTAAGCTTTCTGTTTGAAGCTCATCGCTCAATTCACTCAGGGCTTTTTCATCAATGCTGACGCCGCTGTATTCCATGTCTGCAAGGACGAATGAAAGCGGCTCTTCTACTTCGTGGAGGAGTTTTTCTAAGTTACGCTCAGCGATTTCAACGGCCAACTTTTCTTTGAGTTGAAAAGTAATATCGGCATCTTCTCCCGCATATTCGGTAATCTCTTCTAGTGGCGCGTCCCGCATACTTTTTTGATTTTTCCCTTTGGATCCGATGAGCTTTGTGATACTCACCGGAACATAATTCAAATAAGCTTCGGCCAGCGCGTCCATACCATGTGCTTGTTCTGGATCAATGAGATAATGCGCGAGCATGGTATCAAATATTTTGCCCTTGACCGTGACCTCATAATTACGCAAAATTTGAATATCATATTTAAGGTTCTGACCAATTTTTATGATGTTTTCATTTTCAAAAATCGCCTTAAATTCATTGATGAGCGCTTGGGTGGTGGTTTGGTCCTCGGGGAAAGGGATATAAAAAGCGGTCCCTTTTTCATAAGAAATGGCCAAGCCAACCAATTCGGCGTCTAGGGTATTGAGACTGGTGGTTTCTGTGTCAAAACAAAACTCAGAGAGGGTACCTAATGTTTCAATGAGTTGTTTTCTTTCTTTGGATGAAGTGAGACATTGATAGTTGTGTGGTGTGCTCTCAATATTTTTTTTGGCGAGGGTGGTCGTTGCTACATTTGGGGTTGTGTTTTCAAAGAGGCCCAGTTGACTCGAAGCTTTTTTCTGTGCAGCAGGGACGCCAAAAATACGTTTTGCGATGGTGCGCAGTTCTAATTCTTCCAAAACGGGAACAATTAAATCCTCTATGGGCCCAGAATAGCGCAAGGCTTCTTCATCAAAAGTAATGGGGCAGTCGAGTTTAATGGTGGCTAATTCTTTGGAAAAAAGGCCTTGTTCTCCGAAGTCTTCAATTTTCTTTTTTACACTGCCGGTTAATAAATGCTTCTGGGCCACAATTTCTTCTACGGATCCATACTCTTTGAGCAACTTAGAGGCCGTTTTATCTCCGATACCGGGTACACCAGGGATGTTATCGACCGCATCTCCTTTGAGTCCTAATACATCTATGACTTGACGTACCTCGTTGATATCAAATTTCTCCAACACCTCTTTAATACCAAGAATATCAACGCCATTGCCCATAAAAGCAGGCTTATAAAGGAAGGTATGTTCATTGACCAGCTGGGCATAGTCTTTGTCTGGAGTCATCATAAAAATTTGGTACTCACTCCCTGCCATATGGGTCAAGGTCCCAATAAGATCATCGGCTTCATAGCCATCTAATTCGATTACGGGTATGCCAAATCCTGCTACAATTTTTTTACAATAAGGAATGGCAACGCTAATTTCTTCTGGTTGTTTTTCTCTATTGGCCTTATATTCAGCATAAGCGATGTGTCTGAAAGTGGGGGCGTGGGTGTCAAATGCCACCCCAATATGTGAGGGTTTTTCTTTGTTAATGATTTCAAGGAGTGTATTGGTAAAACCCATAACGGCACCCGTGTTGATGCCACTGGAATTGATTCTTGGGTTTTTACTTAAGGCAAAATGGGCTCTGTAAATAAGTGCCATTGCATCTAACAAAAACAATTTTGAAGGATTTTCACTCATGCAAGTAAAGGTATGAGGATTCTGCTGTTTATTGGGATTGAAAAGGAAAAATCCACGGGGGTAAGAAGAAAAAGAGGCCATGGTAAACCAGGAGGTGAAGGAAAATAAAATGGGCAAAAAAATTGCCAATTGAACGGCTCTGTGTAATTTCGATATCTATTAAAAACCCATAAAAAATGAATATTTCAGCTTTTAATCAAATGATTGCTTCTCGCCGTTCCATTTATCCCAAAGATTATAAGAATGAAAAAATTGAGGACGAGATCGTTTGGCAAATTTTAAAAAATGCCCATTGGGCACCTACCCATAAGATGACCGCACCCTGGAGATTTAAAGTGTACGCGGGAAAAGGGCGAGAGGAATTGGGTAAAAAGCAAGCGGAAATTTATAAAAAAGTGGCTTTGGAAGAAGGGAGTTTTTTGCCGGCTAAGTATGAAAACCTCGCCAAAACGCCCTTGCGTGCCTCCCATGTGATTATGATTATCATGAAAAGAAGCACAGCCGTTAAAATCAGAGAAGTGGAGGAAATTGCAGCCGTAGGCTGTGCCGTTCAAAATATCTACCTAACGGCGAACGCATATGGCTTGGGAGGCTATTGGAGTACGGGTGGGGTCACTTACATGGAACGGGCAAAAGAAGCCTTTGGTTTAGCAGAGGGAGATCGACTGATGGGATTTTTTTATTTAGGTAAAACAGATGTAGTTACCGCCAAAGGGCAAAGGCCACCTATCGAGGATTATGTTGAATGGATGAGTGAGACCTAGGGCCAAAAAAGAGTGGGCAAGTGGGCAATTTCTGACAAACACAGGTGTTGGGTTTTTTAGTCAAAGAGTTTTTGAATATCAGATTTAGAAAGAGATTTCACAAAATTATCCTCGATGGTAATGAGTTCATTGGCGAGTTTCTTTTTGGCTTCTTGTAGTTGAAGAATCTTTTCTTCTAAGGTGTCTTTAGAGATAAATTTGTAGGTGAAAACTTTATTTTTCTGTCCAATTCTATGGGCCCGATCAATGGCTTGTGCCTCCGCTGCGGGATTCCACCAAGGGTCCAATAAAAAAACATAGTCTGCTTTTGTTAAATTGAGTCCCAAGCCCCCTGCTTTCAAAGAAATCAGAAAGATATTAATATGGGGATTGTTCTGAAATTTTTCTACTTCCCGTTGCCGGTCTTTTACCGATCCATCTAAATAGGCAAAAGGGATCTTTTCATCTATCAAGTGGTTACTGATGATTTTAAGATGCTTTACAAATTGTGAGAAAACTAAAATATTATGATTCTTTCCTAGGGCATTGTGAAGCATATAAATGATTTCTTCGAGCTTACCCGAGTCGCCATCATAATCC
>CAJJCN010000088.1 GCA_905182655.1 Flammeovirgaceae bacterium UBA4465 | reverse complement strand
CTTTGACGTCTTTTTAATCAAATACCATAGAGAACCAAAAACGCTTAATAGTATCGCAATCACCAAGAAAATGGGCCATTGATTTTTTAATTTCTCATCAATGAAATTTCCTAGCCAAAAAAGCACAAAATTAAAGATGAAGAGCTGAAAGGACAACCCTGCAAAATTCCCTAAACTTGTCTTAGTATCAGGATTCGGCTTTTTTGAGGAAGGGTACAATTTCTTCTGTCTTCTCTTTTTTTCCTTTTCTGTCTAAATTCTTATGCTCTGAGTCCTCATGGATCACTATTTCTATAAACTTGATCCCCATTCTGCATTTTCCATTAAATTCAGCCCCTGATTCTACAATCAGTTTATTAACTGAAAGGTCTCCTTTAATGATGGCGGTAGATTTCAAGACCAATTGTTCGGTAACTTGAACATTTCCTATTATGGTTCCGGCAAACTCTGCGTTTTGAGCTAAAATATTGCCCTCGATTAGAGAAGAATTACCTAAGGCCAATTTTGAGCGTGTCGTAATATCCCCAATAATTTTCCCTTCTACTCTAATATTACCGTGCGCCTGTAGATTTCCAGTTAAAATAGTACCCTTTGAAATGATATTGCTTGAATTACTTAGATCGTCCATATCTTTTTGATTATTCTTACTCCACATATTTTATCTAAAATTTATATAGTCTTCTGGGTTTACCGCTTGTTCTTTGAACCAAAGCTCAAAATGTAAGTGGGGCCCTGAGGTAAGTTCTCCAGTATTACCTATTATGGACACAACTTCACCCGATCCTACAAAATTACCAACACTTTTTAATAATTCCGAATTATGCTTATAAATAGATATCAAATTACCACTGTGTTGGATAACCAAAACGTAGCCTCCATCTAGCGTCCATGAAGCCATAATAACGATCCCATCTGCCAAGGCCTTGATGGGTTCGTTTTCTTGAGAAACAATATCTATCCCAAAATGATCCTCTTTCGGATCAAAGTTATTGGTGATAATCCCTTCTAATGGCGTAAAAAATACTATTTCACGGAGTTCATCCTCTGAGCGGTTAAACTTAAGAGAGACCAAGCCTAAATCTGAACTCTCATACTCAGCCCTGAACTGAGAATCCAATGGGCTCAAAGTGGGAGACAAATTAATCTCTCCTAAGGTAGAAGTAGACAATATTTTATTACTAGGAGACAAACTATCCAGATTTTGTCCTTCTAAAATATACTTGACGTTTTGGATATAATTATTTTTGACTTGAATCTCATGCTCTAGAGAATCCAACATCATGGTCAAGTTCAACACTTGACTATTGGCTTCCATTTCTGCATAACGAGGATCAAACCATTGTTTAAGTACCGTATTTACACTTAAAATGGACAAGGTCATTGATGAAATAAATATGAATGCCAACAACAAAATCAATCTAGCATAATTGAAAATAATGGTCCTTTTTTCTGAGAAATCCTCTTCGTTTCGTACGATAAGAAGATATCTATTCGTTAACCAGTTAGAAAATGTGCGTTTTTGAGACAAAATTTTTGATTATTATTATACAAATATATTAAAAGCCATTCTTTTATCTTTGCATAATATTCATTGGCATGAAACAAGTTTTCTAATTCAACATCTAATTTGAGTCTTTTGCGATATTTTTTGACCCCTTTGTTTCTCCTTATTTTAATAGTGCCCACTTTTGGTCAGGCGAGCGGCGTCATCAATTCTGGATACCATGACCTCACAGCACATTATAATGGTTACTTTATTGCTCGCGAAAAAATCAAAGAAATTGAAGCTGGGATTTTTGATAAATATAAATGGGACTATAATCGAACCCTTCCTGTATTTGCCCCTTTTGATACAATAGATTCAAAATCATTAGAAACCACCTTATTAGATTGCATAGAAAAAGCCTCGATAGCCATCCAACGGCACCCAGAATCAAAATGGCAAGATGATGCTTACATCCTCGTTGGAAAAGCCCGCCTTTATGGTTCCGAGTTTCCCGAAGCTATTGAAACCTTCAAATGGATTAATAAATTTGGCGAAAACAAAGACATACAACATCTTGCCTTATCCGAACTCATCAGGACTTTCTGTGAGGCCCATGAATATCAAAATGCACAAGCCGTTATTGCCTACCTAGAAAACGAAAAATTATCTGATGATAATCAGCTAATTTACTATTTAAATAGGGCCTATTACTATCAAAAAGTTGAAGCAAATATAGCTGTAGCTGAAAATTTAGGAATAGCGGTCAAGTATTTAAAACGCAACCCAGATAGAGCTAGAATAGAGTTCATAGCCGGACAAGCTCATCAGCAAATTGATGATGAGCTGAGTGCCTTTCATTATTACAGAAAAGCCATGAAACATAGCAAAAGCTATGAACTTTCTTTTTTTTCAAAGCTCTATATGGTAGAGGTGACACCAATGGATGACCTTTCTTACGAAAAAAAGACCCTCAAGCATTTCAAAAAGCTCATGAAAGATCGCAAAAATGCGGATCATAAAGATAAAATTTATTTTCGAATGGCTGAATTTGAATTTAAGAAGGGGGAATTAGATTTGGCCATTTTGAACTATAAAATGTCTGTTGCTGCCAATACCAATGACCCCAGACAAAAAGCTTATGCTTACCTTAAATTGGCTCGGATTTATTACGATCATAAAATGGATTTCAGACTGGCCAAAGTATATTATGACAGTACGATGACCCTTTTAACCAAAGATGAGAAAGCTTACGCGGCTTCTTTGAATAGAAAAGAAATTCTTACTGACTTTGTTACCCATCTCAATACCATTTCAAAAAATGATAGCTTAATAAGTTTGACCTTTATCAGTGCTGATTCCTTAGACCTTTTGGTCAACGGTGTACTTGATGGTCGAGAAATAGAAAACAAAAAGGACATCGCACAGGCGAAAAAAGAAGCCCGAACTTCCAATAATGTAGAATTTTACAATAATGAAAATCAGGTAACTCTTTCGGCTTCAACACAAGGAGAATGGTATTTTTATAACAGCCTTGCCGTCAGTAAAGGATTGGCCTCATTTAAACAGAAGTGGGGTCAAAGAAGTTTAAACGATCATTGGCGACGAGAAAATAATAGTGAAACCCCTTCAGCCAATCCTGAAGTCGTGGCATCACAGAGCGCTTCTAAAGAAAATACAACAGGCGCTTCTGAAAAAAATACTGAGTTCGATAGAGTCGCCACTAAAAAGGCGCTATTGGCAGCTATTCCAAGAGATTCTGCCCAATTAAATAAACTTCTCAACGAAATAGAAAAGGCGTTATATGAGCTTGGGAAAATTTATAATTTCAAGTTAGAGGAGCCTCCCAATGCCATACGTACTTTTAACAAACTCATCGTCAGATTCCCCAGTGGACCCTACCATGCAGAGGTCCTCTATCAACTTTATTTGCTCAATAAAGAATCTGACTCATTGGCAAGTCTCAGCGCAGCCGATCAACTCGTTTTGACTTATCCTGATTCCATTTATGCCAAACTTGTGATTAACCCCAACTATATTGAAGACAATGACCGATTGACCATCGCCCTTCAAAAAGTTTATAAAACTGCCTATAAACACTACAATAATGGTGCTTACACACAGTCCATGTCACTTATCGACAGTGCTTTGGCCCCTGAAATAGAAAATGAATTTATAGACTATTTATTGCTGTTAAAAGCGATCTGTTTTGGGAAAACTGAAGGTATTTATAAATACCAATTTGAATTAAATAATTTTATCAAAGATCAACCCAACAGTGAATTAATTGAATATGCTAAAGAACTTATTACGATTTCCGAGGTCTTCCAAATTAATCTATTCAGTGCGTCCAAAGCAAAGTATATCACCAATATTGATCGGGAACATTATTTTCTGTATTTATATCCATCGGAAATTGATCTTGAAACCTCTATCTCATCCTTATTAGATGATTACCTTACCCTTGAAAATCCAAAACTTATCGCTGGTAATATGGTTTTTAATGAAACCTATTCTATTGCAATGGTTACACCATTTAGTAATTTAGCAGCTGCTCAAAAATTTCGTTCTGAAATTGAAGGGAGCCTGCTTACTTCTACAAAAAAAGAAAAATGGATTGACCTCATCATGACCAAAGAAAATTTTGATATCTTTTATAAAACCAAGGACTTAGCATCCTACCTTACATTTTTTGACAAGTATTATTAGCATGCATCAAAAGAAATACATTCGTATAATTAGCCTATTCTTCTGGCTTCTATTTTGCTCAATACTTATGGGTGCGCCTGCATTTATTTATATGGTTAAAAATGATACTCTAAATCTTTTTGGAGGGCTACCTAGTTTGAGCGATTTAGAAAAACCTAAAACAGATTTATCATCAGAGTTGATAAGTGCCGATGGGGTTTCGCTTGGGAAATATTTTAGGAAAAATCGAACAGCTATTACTTATGACGAACTTTCTCCTGAATTAATCAACACCTTATTAGTAACTGAAGATTATAGGTTTAAAGAGCATTCTGGAATAGATCTTAAAGCTTTACTCCGGGCCATCTCTGGGAAATTAACCTTCCAATTTAAAGGTGGTGGAAGTACCCTTACCATGCAATTAGCAGAAAATTTATATGGTACTAATTCTCAAAATCAAGGGGCGATATATGCTGTTTCCAGTTTGGGACAAATTGTTACTAAATTAAAAGAGTGGATCATTGCTTTTCAATTGGAACAGTCCTACACCAAAGAAGAAATACTCGCCATGTACTTAAATACAGTAGAATATGGCTCTAATTCCTTTGGCATACAGGTCGCTGCCAAAACATTTTTCAATAAACTCCCCTCAGAGCTAGACTATCAAGAATCAGCCAGCCTCATCGGATCTATTAATAAGCCAACCCGATACAACCCAGTTTATAATCCAGATGATGCCAAAGCCAAAAGAACTGAAGTATTATATAACCTTTTAAAATATGACATTATTGAAAGACCACTATATGACTCTTTGGTCCAAAAGCCACTTATTCTTAATTATAAAGTAGACAATCAGCATCAAGGTCTGGCCACCTATTTTCGCTCAGTTATCAGAAATAGACTGATGAATTGGTGCAAAGAAAATGGCTATGATCTTTTCAATGATGGGCTAAAAATATATACCACCTTGGATAGTCGATTGCAAAAACACGCTGAAATTGCCGTTACTGAAGAAATGAGTCGTTTACAAGCTTTATTCGAAGTCCATTGGGAGGATAAAAATCCTTGGATAGATGAAAATAATGAGGAAATCAAAGGGTTTTTAGAAAATGCTATAAAACGAACCGCCAGTTACAAAAATTTAAAAATTAAGTTTTCAGATGCCCCTGATTCGATCAAATATTACCTGGAAAAGCCAAAAAAAATCAAAGTTTTCTCATGGGATGGCGAAAAAGATACCCTTTTAAGCCCACTCGATTCTATGCGTTATTATAAACGCTTTCTGCAGGCTGGGTTTTTAGCGATGGATCCAAATTCTGGACGGATTAAAGCTTGGGTTGGCGGCATTGATTATAAATATTTTCAATATGACCACGTAAAACAAGGTAAACGGCAACCTGGATCTACTTTTAAGCCCATCGTGTATACTGCTGCCATAGATAATGGCTATTCTCCTTGCTATGAGGTCGTAGACGCTGCAGTAAGCTATGCGGTACCGGGACAAATCCCTCCTGTTTGGCGTCCAAATAATTCGTCTGGACAATATAGCGGAGAAGTCATGACGATCAGACAGGCAATGGCCAGATCTGTAAACTCCATTACCGCTTTTATTATGAGTAAAGTTGGGCCCAGAAATGTGGTTGATTATGCACGAAAATTGGGCTTTACCAGTCCACTCAATCCCGTGCCCTCATTATGTCTTGGCACAGATGATGTTTCTCTTTATGAACTGGTGGGCGCTTATGCTACTTTTGTCAACAAGGGGAATTTTACCAAACCTGAATACATCACTAAGATTGCCGATAAAAATGGGAATGTTCTACAATATTTCATCCCTGAAACTCGTGAGGCATTGAACGAGCAAACCGCAAATCTAATGTTACATATGCTCAAAGGGGCGTTAGAAGAAAGTGGTGGATCAGGGGTATCCCTTGATCCTTGGTTAAAAGAGAATAACGGTATAGGTGCCAAGACAGGTACTACACAAAATGGTTCAGATGGTTGGTTTATAGGGGTCACCAAAGACCTTGTGGCTGGCGCTTGGGTAGGAGGAGATGAGCGGAGTATTCGATTCAGGGAATGGATTCTCGGTCAAGGGGCCCGTACCGCTCGGCCCATCTGGCAAAATTTCATGCTGAAAACCTATCAGGACTCGACACTCGCCTATGAACGCGCACCCTTCGATCCGCCTTCTACAAAAATCAATGTCGAATTAGACTGTAATATTTATAAGGGCACCTACGGAAAAGATTCAACCTTTTATGACATCGTCAATGAAGGTGACATATTCTAAATGGAACATTTTCAGTTTGATAAAACTTCTTATAACCATGTCCCCAAAGATCCGGGCGTTTATAAATTTTTTAATACTACAGGGACCCTTTTATATGTAGGCAAAGCTAAGGTTTTAAAAAATCGAGTGGCCAGCTATTTTACTAATAAAACCTTACTCAATAGAAAAACACAACGGTTAGTCAGCCAAATAGATACTATAGAAGTCACCATTGTAAATTCTGAATACGATGCCTTGCTGCTAGAGAACAACCTCATCAAAGAGAATCAGCCTAAATTCAATATCTTATTAAAGGATGATAAAACGTTTCCTTTTCTCGTAGTTACCAACGAGCGTTTCCCAAAAATATATGCTACTCGAAAGGTGAATCCAGATAAAGGAACTCACTTCGGACCTTATACCAGTGTTCGAGCGATGCATAAAGCTCTGGACCTTATCAGTAAACTTTATCATGTAAGATCTTGTAATCTCAACCTTTCAGAAAAAAATATCATTAAACAGAAATTCAATGTCTGCCTCGAATATCATATCGGCAATTGTTTAGGGCCGTGTGAAAATCTGCAATCTGAAACGGATTATATGAACGACATTGATCAAGCCAAACTCATCCTTAAAGGCATCATATCTCCTATCAAGACCCTCCTTAAGGAAGATATGAACCGGTCATCCAGTTTGCTTAAATTTGAATTGGCCGCTGAATACAAGGCTAAATTACAATTACTTGAAACCTTTCAATCCAAATCACTGATTGTAAACCCGAGTATCACAGATATTGATATTGTCACCATCCTTACCGGAGAAGACATAAGCTATGTAAACTTTATGAAAGTTGAAATGGGGACCATTAGGGCATCAGAAACGGTCTTGATCAAGTCACGACTTAAAGAAACAACAGACGAGATTTTAGCCTACGCCGTACCTGTGCTCCGGCAAAAGTTCAATAGCCACAGTCCAACCATCATTTCAAATTTATCATTTAAGCTCCCCAATATTATGGTCATTATCCCACAAATAGGGGATAAGAAGAAATTATTAGACCTTTCTATGAAAAATTCGTTTATGTTCAAGCAGAATCATCTTAGAATTAAAACTAAGCAGCAAGACGATTCAGAGCGTACTCTCCGACAATTACAACAAGACCTAAGATTAAAATCCATTCCACGAGTGATAGAATGCTTTGATAACTCTAACATCCAAGGAACCCACCCTACGGCAAGTATGGTGTATTTTAAAAATGGCAAACCCCTAAAACAACAATACCGCCATTATAACATCAAGACGGTCATTGGTCCTGATGACTTCTCTTCTATGACAGAAATCATTCACCGAAGATATAAGCGCCTATTAACAGAGGATAAGGCACTACCAGATCTCATCGTTGTGGATGGGGGGAAGGGCCAACTCAGTGCCGCTTGTATCTCCCTTAAAAACTTGAATCTTTACGGAAAAATCCCCATCATCGGAATTGCTAAAAGATTGGAAGAGATCTATTTTCCAGAAGATTCAATTCCTATTTACCTCAGCAAAAAATCCTCTGCGCTTAAATTATTACAATTTATTCGAGATGAAGCTCATAGATTTGCCATTACACACCATCGCAACATCCGATCTAATGACTCTATAACTTCGATACTAGATGATATCCCAGGGATTGGACCTAAAAATAAGACCGTCTTGCTTACACAATTTAAAACATTAAGTCAAATCCGCAATACCTCTATCCAGGTACTCACCGATGTTATTGGAAAGAAATTGGCACTAAATGTACATAACTATTTAAATAAAAAAAAGGGAGCTAATTAGCTCCCTTCCTTTTAAAATTTTAAATGTGTCTTAGCTTAGTTTTCCCATAAATTACTCTCATACTCCATCAGTTCCATCTCAGCTTGCTGTTGTAATACCATCGCACTCATAGGGTCATCCGCAATTTTATCCGCATACATCTGTCGTATATCCAGATTCTGAGAATTAGATACTCCAATAATTGGGGCGCTGAATAACCTGAGCTCCAATGCATCAGCCAAATTGATATGTGCACCTTGATTTTGTTCGTTATACCAAAGAGCCTTCTCCTTGTAAGGCCCTCTTAACAATTTGATGATGTCATCATATTTAAAACTAGCCACCCTTTTTTCAAATTGAATTTCGTAGTTTGGATTGGCGGGTATACCTAAGGTAATTGATCTGATATAATAATACATTCTTGATCGGTTACGATCAAAAATCAAATCCTCTTTGAGGTAAAGCTTGTTAAATTCAGTTGGATCAATATCATTGTAGTTTTTTCCATCACCTTCAGCCTCTTCCTCTGCTTCATCTCCAAATCCACCTCCGAATCCACCTCCAAAATCATCCCCTGCACCTTGAATTTCATATTGAAGAGACGAGATGAACTCGTCATCAGGCATAGGTCGCAAACATGAATCAGACATATATGGCTGTAATAGCCCATCTTTTGCTCCTTGAATGATCAAGGCTGATAGCTCAGAATTTTTTGCATTGAACGGTGCATTCTGCTTTTCTGTAAGATTCATTCTCCTAATCAGCGTCTTTTTAAACAGGATGTAATTATCCTGCACCTCTGGTTTAATGATTTCTGCTGCCGTCCGTTGTTGTGCTTGTACTTCAACAACCATAGCTATTATTAAAAAACTAAATAATAAATTTTTCATTTCTCTTATTTTTTAAGTCTATTTCAACGGAATTGACATGCTTCGATTGTATGCGTTGAAATTTTCAACATCTCCTTTAAAATTTTGTCTTTTGACCTGCTTGAATTCTAATACTAATATATCTCCCTTTCTCGCCGATGATGCAATGGCTGATAAGTTTAAGCTACCGCTTCCCTTGACGCTTTGTCTACCTACTCCTCCACTCACCAAAGTGGCTACGATCTGCGATACCTGAAATTTAGCATCATCAGGCAAAAACTCTTTAAATCCGGCATCGGGTATCGCTCTAATAGTTAGTCTTGCGGTTTTTGCAGGAATGCCTTTAGATATATCTACTTCCCCACGATCCGAAAAGGCTTTAATTTCAACCGCCGGAATAGGTCTTACTCCAAAGGTTCTTGATCCAATCCTATTCCCATTACTGGAGACACTCAAAATGACTTCTTTCGAGTTGGGCACTATCGTCACCGCACCCGCCGTTGCCCCTTTAATGGTAGACCCTCCTTTTGCTGAAAATGCAGGATTATAGGTAGTTCCAAGAGCCGGTACTTGTACATCTAACTTATTTCCACAATTGAAATAAAGTGCGCCGACTGACGCCGACTGAATCTGAATGACCGGCTTCATCACGAAATACTCTTCAATGCTCGCATAGGTTGTATCTCCTCCGCCAGGTAAATCAATGGTAATAGCTGCTTCGAAGGTTTGACGCTTTTGCATTTCCTTGCCTGAAAATTTTGCCGAGGCTGTAAATTCTACTAATCCCACGCCCCCTTCAACTTTAATCGGTTTACCATTGTAAGTCATCGTAGGAACGATCGCTGAGGCCGAGGCCGCAATGAACATTTCCGCCTTGTAGGGCGTTCCAGCAGCAACATACTTAGATTCAGGTCTTACCATAGCTACAATCTGGTCAAATGCAATATCGCCCGCTCCAACCTTTGATGATAAAAATGCCATCGCTCTTGTTTCATAACTCAATACACGTGATTGAAATTCAGCCACTGTAGCTAGACAAGCCGGCGTAGGAGAATCAGAAAAGGCCAATTGCGCAAAAACCTTACCGGCCTGATTTGGATCCTTATTGTAAACAGGATCGTCAATGGCATCAACGGCAATCGCCTTGTATTTTGAAAGTTCTGATTCTGGCGCACCAAATTCCGTCATAATGGCCTTAATCTCTTCAGCAAATTCATTTAGTTGATCTTTTATCTCTTGACCTTTACCTTGGCCTCCTTCCTCTACCGGCATCATGTAATGTCCTACCTTACTGTAGTCTGTCTTACCAGCCAAATTTTTAGCATCACCCACGTAAGTAGGTTCATACTCAATATAGCCTCCAGTAATCGCTACCATAGTGTCCTTGAGCTGCACCATTTTGGTCATTAAAGCGTCCGTCTTCTCATGAACCATCTTAGCAGCCTCCATGACCTCTAAATCAGCCTCTCGATTACCTGTTTCATCCACGGTCTTGACAATGCTCTCCATTATCTGAACGTTTCTCTCTTTGGTTTCATTATTAGCACTTACCAAACTTTCATTAATAAAGACGAATTTATCAATGATGGTATTACTCACATTTAGCGCCAATAAAGCAGTCAGCACTAAATACATCATACCTACCATTTTTTGACGTCCCGTTTCTTTCCCTCCTGACATAATTTATCTTTTGTTCAGTTTAAATTAATTTGTTAAGAATCAACTTTTCATGGCAGTCAACATACCGCCATAGACTTTGTTTAGATTCTCCACATTAGAAGTCAATTGGTTAAGTTGTACTTGAAAAGCTGCTGTTTCTTTACCCGCTTCTGCCATACTTTCTAACGCATCTGTAACATTGGAATAAAATTTGTTCAGTGCTTTGGTATGGCTTTGAGAATCTTGAAGCTCCATTTCGTACAATGCATTCAAGGCGCTCAAACTTTTCGTAACCGTCAGCACCTGTGCCTGATAATCTTTGGCTCCCTTAGATGCTTCTGACATCGCTCCCAATGCTTGCATGGACGTTCCGTAAGATTTGTTCATTTCAGTCAGCGTTTTTGATGCTGATCGCATATTGTCTGCATATTCGTTGGTAGCCACGGCGGCATCACTCAGATTTGACATTTTACCCGCAGTATCTGCAAGGTTTCTCATGCCATCTCCTAAACCCTTTAAAAGATCTGGACCAATTTTAGCATCCTCCATAACTTTATCCATCTGTGCGGCAACTCCCGTTGAAACAGCTGCTGGTGCGGCCGCTCTTTTTTGAGATACGGGACCATCATAATCAAGGGCAAGTTCTGGGTAAACCTTGGACCATTCAGGATCAGGGTGTGGCGGCTCGAAAGCACTTAAAAAGAAAATAACCGCTTCAACCGTTAGTCCCACACCTAGCATAATGGCGGATCCGGGTAGGTGAAGAATTTTAAACATTGCACCTACAATTACAACTGCGGCTCCAATACCGTATACTTTAGGCATGATGGTATTGAATAATAAATCCATGAAGCCTCCTTTTTTCTCGCTCATTTTTTTGTGGTTTTAGTTATTAAATTATTAAAAATCAAATGATTGGGTCGATCTCCCCAAGTAAGACATGGCACATCTAAAGCCAATTGAAGATCTAGCCGTATCCTTGTGCTCAAATGATCTAGTTCCTGTCTCGATAAAATAGGCAATATCTTTCCATGAACCTCCTCTAGTTACTTTTTCGGATATCCTTTCATCATAGTAAGTAGGATTTAAATCCCATACTAGAGGAACAGACGATGGATTATAAGCATCCTCACACCATTCAGCAACGTTTCCTGACATGTCATAAAGTCCATAATCATTGGCAAAAAAAGTTGCCGTCGGGGCTGCATAAGAGAAACCATCATCATAATAATTTCCACGACCTGGCTTAAAATTGGCCAACAAACAGCCCTTCATATTTCTTGAATATGGATTACCCCAAGGGTATTTTGCCATATCTCTTCCCCCTCTTGAAGCATATTCCCATTCTGCTTCAGATGGAAGTCTAAAAGCGGGCATCATTGGTAAGCCTTGCTCTTCTCTGTAAGCATTTAAATAATTGGTTCTCCACTCACAAAAATACCTCGCCGCATTCCAATTAACTCCAACGACGGGATAATCATCAAAAGCGGGATGTGACCAATAGTACGCTACCATTGGATCCCCCATGTGATGCGTAAAGTCTCTCATCCAGACCGTCGTATCGGGTTTCACTTGTTCTAAAGTCAAGCCTTCAGGCAATTCTATATCAGATGCCTCAGCTAGATTTTCTGTCATCTGGCGATATTCATTGTTGGTGATTTCTGTATCATCCATGAAAAACGCACTGATGGTAATCTGCTTGTTAAAATTAATTTGCGTCGCGGCAACATCTTGATCTGCTTGTCCCATGTGAAAAGTACCTGCCCTTACCGCCATCATACCAAAGGGTCTGGTCATCTCCCAACCCTCACGGTCTGGGACACCATAAACCTCTCCTCGGTCTTTTGATGCGCCACCGCCACCAAATAATCCTCCAATCAAACCACAACTAGAAAAAGCCAAGGCTAATCCGAGCAGTTGTAAAGCGCGTAACTTCATATTTTTTTTAAACTTCATAATAACTTTCTTCAAACTGCAAAACTAATAACATATACTAAATGCAATCTTACTCATGATGATTTATGCCTTAAATATAAACTGAATATAAATTAGTCACCAAAAATTCAATAATTTTAATTAAAAACAACCTTAATTTTCGCATATTAATTTACAAATCTAGGTGTTTTTACTTTTTTCTTTCCTCCAAATACAAAATCTATGAGGTCATACCTTATAAATATTTCTTGAGAAGTCGCTTTTTTTGCTTGACTCTCTTGAATGACTAAATCTAAGGCATAACCTAATTTTAGTCTATTTCTTTCCATCAAACTATAGCCTCCCATTACAACCAAAGCTTCGGACCATCTATAAGTAGTTCCCAGCCACATTCTAGTGTTATATTGGACTTGAACTCCCAAGTCAAAGGTCAAGGTATTCAAATCTGTTTTAACAACCAAATTTGGCCTAAGTTCAAACCCTTTTTTTATGGTCCTAAATGCGCCTAGCATGAGCGTATAGTTTGTGAATATCTTATTGGAGAATCCCGATAAGCCATAATTGAACTCGGGCTGCATCAGATTAGAAATACTTAATCCAACATAACTATTTCGTGGCAAGGAATACAAGGCGCCCAAAGCTAAGTTAAATAGGGTTTGTGTCTCTTTGGTTCCGATGTTAAAGGGATCATTGGGATCATTGAAGCGAAGGTCATTGAAATCCTGAGATCGAGAGATGATCCCCGGCATCAAACCCAAAATAAGCTCAGATCCGTTTAAATTAATTTTATAGGAAAGCGGTAAATTGATAGCTATATTATTAATCGGGCCAATCGATTCATTCAACAGGGATATCCCAATACCTGAAAACTTTTTCGCTATAGGCACAGACATATTAAAAACTAAAGAGGAAGGCGCTCCTCCCTTTCCATCGAATGATGTTTTATAACCTGTCCATTGACTTCGTACTTGCAAAGCAACATGAGCCATCCGATCGTTACCTACCCACGCTGGATTATGCAAAGTCGGATTCATGATACTAAAACTGACAAAAGAATCATTTTGTGCCTGAATGGGAAGGCTAAGCACAATGCTTCCTAATATTCCCAAAGCAGTTAAAATAAGTCTGTACCTCATATGAATCCTCAAAATAATCAAATCATCATAAATTTTTAGCGCTTTTAAGAATTTTGTTACGCTATCCATAACGTTAATAGAAGTAAATTATTTTTCGCTTGATTAATTGGCTTTCTTTATATAAAGTTCGAGGGCACCTGTCATAGAAGGCGCATTAGGATGTGGCGCTTGAATGTCTAAGAGTAACCCGGCGTCGGTAACCGCTTTGGCTGTGGTGGGGCCAAAGGCTGCAATTCTTGTGTTATTCTGTTTAAAATCCGGAAAGTTTTTTAACAACGACTGAATGCCCGATGGGCTAAAGAACGCTATAATATCATAATTTACGTCTGCCAAATCTGACAAGTCGCTCGCTGCCGTTTCATAGATAACGGCTTCAACATGTGTAAATTCATTCTCTTTCAAGAAATTGGGAATATCGTTTTTCCTTATACTTGAGCAAGGAAAGATAAACTTTTCAGTTTTGTGCTTCTTTATCAGCTCCATCAAGTCTTTGGCCGTACGTTGACCTGAAAAGATCTTACGTTTTCTTATAACGATGTACTTTTGTAGATAATTGGCCGTTTGTTCTGAAATGCAAAAGTATTTCATATCTGCAGGAGTCTCTACTTTCATCGCCGCAGCCAGCCTGAAAAAATGATCCACCGCATTACGACTGGTAAAGATTACCGCGCTATAATCTAAAATATTGATTTTTTGCTTTCTGAACTCCTTTACATTAATAGGATTAATTTGAATGAATGGCCTAAAATCGACCTTTAAATTGTACTTTTCCGCAAGTCCAAAATAAGGTGATTTATCCCCACTAGGTTTGGGCTGAGAAACCAAGATACTGCCCACTTTTGTAATTCTTTTAGGATCCTCCAAGTTCTTTTCGTTCTAATACGGTAAATGACAAAAATTATGAAAACTATTTTATCAAGATCAAGGCAATATAAAAAATGCCCAAAAATTCAGTGCTGCAAAGATATGAAATAATGTGAAATTTTCTAAACTCTTTTGTAAACGACATATAAAAGAAGAAATAGATAAAAAACAAAATGATCGCTCCTAAAAAATAATAATTCCAAAATTCTGTCAATGCGTTGGGCTCATAGAATGAAAACCAAAGACGGGCATTAACAAAAATCAAAAAAATCAAACAAGTCCCGATTGAAAAATTAACGAAGGTGGTAAATTGAAAATAAGTCAATGATTTTAATTGATTCAAATATCCAAATAGGATCACCAAGGCACATTTGATCAACAATAACCCCAAAGCATAAAATGAGTAAACGAGCCAAAGTATTAAATTTTCTATTAAGGAATAGCTTACGCTAGGCTGGTAATTTTCCAGAAACCAAAATGATATCCCCAACAGAATCGATAAAAAACTAACCCTTATTATTAATTTATAACTCCCTTTAAATGTAAAATCGTAATCCAAATCTCGTGATCCCAAACGGAAAGGCCTCTTAACTAAATTGAGCAAAAAAACTGGGTCATATCTCTTCATAAGACCGACGATTAACAACAGAATCAATACTTGCATGATTAAAAAATCATGCTGAACATTCACTTTTTGCGTCCCATTTAAGTCTTTAGATAAAGAAGCGGCATTCAAACCTATTAAATAAGCCTGTAAATCTTTTATTTCCTGTATTGCCGTTATCATTAAAATCGTCGAATCTTGGGTGCTTTCAGCATAGATCTGACCTATTGGAATGGTGCTAGTATAAACGTTCAAGGCCGTTAATTGGTTATTTATCCAAATAGTCATCGGTTGGCTATTTTGAATCAACAACTTATGAAAGATCAGATCCTTGGGAAAAACCAGCCGTGCATGAAAATACTTCGCTGATATTGAGTCCAAAGTATCCCCCACTTGATCCATCAAAATAAACTGATCTGATATATTCTTAGTAGGGACTGAATGAGACCCCCCAAAGGCCATCATTGAACCTAAAAAAAACGTCAAAAGGTAGAACAATAAGCGCCTCACTTGTAAAATGAATTAGCTAATATTAATTGCATTATTAAAATAGACCCTGACATCATCCAAAATTATTCAAAATCCTTCATTTATCAAGGCATAAAGTCAATAACTGCAGAACAATTAAAATATTCCCAGATTTACCAGATCTAATAGAAAGGAGGGTCGCCCCCCTTTTTTAATATCTTGAGATAGAAATGGAACATTTAAGAATCTATCCAATTACTTTTGCTTGATTATAAAAAATTGTCTGGACTCTACATACATATCCCCTTTTGCCGAAAAGCCTGTAACTATTGCGATTTTCATTTTAGTACGCAATTAGATCCCATGGATCGTATGATTAAGGGACTTGCCAAAGAATTGAGGTTAAGGGGATCAACCCCCAAAAGCCCTATTGACACCATTTATTTCGGTGGAGGCACCCCATCCATCTTAACAGAAAAGGCGCTAGATACCCTAATGGAAACCATCGCAACGTATTATAATGTTTCTCTATCCGCCGAAGTAACCCTAGAAGCCAACCCTGATGATATAGATGCTGAGAAAGCCAAATATTGGAAGCGCGCAGGAATCAACCGATTGAGCATAGGTATTCAAACTTTTAATGATAAGGTCTTAAATGTCCTGAATAGATCACACAACGCAGATCAAGCCCTAAAAAGCATTGATTTGGTGCGCCAAGCTGGATTTCACAATATCTCTGCCGACCTCATGTTTGCGCTTCCAGAGGCAAGTGACGCGTCGTTGAGAGCTGATTTAAATACCTTAGTGAATTTGGATCTTCCACATCTTTCTGTCTACGGGCTGATCATTGAGGAAAAAACCGTTTTCAGTAATTGGAAGATCCAAAATAAAAGGGCTTTTCCGTCCGATCTTGACTACGAAAGAAATTATAGAATCGTTCATGAAGAGTTAATGAAATATCAATATGACCATTATGAAATCTCTTCTTTTGCAAAGAACGCACACTTTTCTAGACACAATACTTCTTATTGGCTTCAAAACCCTTATCTAGGGATTGGACCTGGGGCACATTCTTTTGATGGTGATAACCGAAGTCATAACATCAGCAACAATCAGCTGTATTTAAAACAACTGGATACCGGTAAGGCTCATCCGATCATAGAGGCGCTTTCGTTAACGGAAAAAATGAATGAATACATCATGACACGATTGAGAACTCATTTTGGCCTTGATTTTGTGCGATTTGAAGAAAAATTCCACAGAGATATTAAAAGTGAACACCCCATGTTGATTGACCAACTCTGCTCGGAAGGGTTGGCTTTTTTAGACTTAAATAAGCTCAAGCTGACTTTTGAAGGGTTTCTTATAAGCGATGATATATGTGCCCGCCTATTTTTTCCTATGAAATAACCCTTCTATAAACTCATTTTCTCCTTAAATCGTGCCGCCTGTCGGCGACTTACTTCTACCTTTTCTCCACCCTTCAACTGAACCAATAATCCGCCATTAAACCACGTTTCAATGGTTTCTATCCAACTGAGATTAATAATATGTTTTCTGCTCGCTCTAAAAAAACTTCTTTCATCCAACTTTTCATCCAAGGCATTCAAGCTTTTATGGATCATGGGCTTAACATTGTTGAAGTATACTTTTATATAGTTTCCATCAGATTCAAAAAGACGAATTTCCTTCAAGCTTATAAACCAACATCGGTCACCATCCTTGACAAAAACTTGGTCATTCATCCCTAATTGTTGCTTGATTTCACTCACCCCTTCTTGTGCTCGCTCAGCTAAAGCACTTGCCTGGACTGCCAAAACCTTGGTTATAGCATCTTTTAAACGTTCTTCTTGGATCGGTTTTAATAGATAGTCTAGCGCATTCACATCAAAAGCTTTTATGGCAAACTCATCATAAGCAGTAGTAAATATGACTTTAGGTACTTTTTCAAGCTCTTCAAGTAACTCAAAACCCGTTTTTCCAGGCATTTGAATATCTAAAAAAATTAAATCTGGATCTAACTGTATGATCTTTTCTAACGCTTCATCCGCATTTACTGCCTGATCTACAATTTCAATCTCCGGATAATTTTCCAGTAAATTATTTAGCTCTTTTCTGGCCAATCGTTCATCGTCAATAATTATTGCTCTCATAAAGGTTCAGGGATAATAATTTGTGTAAGGACCGTGTGATCATTTTCGTTACCAATTTGTAGCGATGCTTGGTCACCGTAAATTAATTTCAATCTTTTTTCTGTGTTTAGCAAACCATAGCCACTTTTTTTTTGTTTTGTGGCCGTGAATTTTCCACTATTTTTAATTTGAATCTGCAACCCTTCCGCAACTCTTTGGGTAATCAATTCAAGTTTACCCCCTTTTTTAAGTTTAGAAATTCCATGCTTAATTCCATTCTCCACAAGGGTTTGCAGCATCAACGGGGGCACGCGAAAAAAATTTGAATCTTCATCAATCTCATAACTGATTTCTATCCGCTCTTCATATCTAATGGCTTCTAACGCCAAATAATCCTTCACGGTAGCAAACTCTTCGCTGAAAGCAATGGTTTCTTGAGGTTGGGCCTTCAAAACATTCCGGAGGATATTGGATAATTGCGTGATGGCTTTTTTAGATTTTAATGGATCTTCATTGACCAAAGCTCGAATACTGTTGAGGGCATTAAAAATGAAATGGGGATTGAGCTGAGACTTTAAATTATTTAGTTCAATCTCTTTTATGGCGGCTTCGTACTTCAACGATCTATTGTACCTTTCGAAATAAAGAAACGAAAGATAAATCAAAGACCAAATGCCAAATAGACCCATAGATTGTAGCATGCTCGCCAACACATAGAGCACATTAAATTCTTGGATTCCATTCAAATTCCCTGACAGAAACGAAATAAGAATGATAAATAAATAATGGGCGAGCGAAAAAAATACCATCGCAATCATGAACCTTGGGATCAAGGCTACCCATTTGACGTCGATCCAATTATTTAGAATAATATAATTTCTAAATAAGTGGGTCACACCCACCATAAAAGCTACTTGTAGTGCCTGACCCATAAAAAAAGAAAGAGTGATTTGAAATTCTACACTATATAGAAAGAGTTGAATGACCCCATAAAGAGACCAACCTATCATTTGAAATATCCAATAGAACTGACGCTTACTCACGCTTTAAAGTTAACTCATTCTTTAAATAAGTAGCGGTATGACTTTTTTTACACTTCGCCAAGGTCTCAGGGGTGCCTGTCATTAAAATATATCCCCCTTTATTCCCTCCTTCGGGTCCTAAATCTATGACTTCGTCGGCTACTTTAATAATGTCCATATTGTGTTCCACAATCAAAACGGTATTCCCCTTATCTACCAATCGGTTCAACACATCTAATAAATGACCTATGTCTTGAAAGTGTAATCCTGTCGTTGGTTCATCTAGAATATAAAGCGTCTTACCCGTATCTTTTTTTGACAACTCGGTAGCCAACTTGACCCGCTGTGCTTCGCCTCCCGAAAGGGTCGTTGCGTGTTGTCCTAAGGTAATATAGCCCAGCCCTACCCGATCCAACATTTCGATTTTTCTTAATATTTTTGGTTGACTTTGAAAAAAAGTTACCGCCTCCTCTACGGTCATATCTAGCATGTCAGCAATAGATTTGCCTCTAAATCGAACCTCCAAGGTCTCTCGGTTGTATCTTTTTCCCTGGCACGTCTCACAAGCGACCAAGACATCGGGAAGAAAATCCATTTCAATGACTCTCATCCCGCCTCCTTGACAAGTTTCGCACCTTCCTCCTTTTACATTAAAGGAAAATCTACCGGGCTTATATCCTCTTATTTTGGCTTCTGGCAATTCGCAAAACAAAGCCCTAATGTCCGTAAAAACACTCGTGTAAGTCGCAGGGTTTGACCTAGGGGTACGACCAATAGGTGATTGGTCTACTTCTATTACCTTATCTAGATAATCCATCCCTTTTATGGATGCATAGGGCAAGGGTTCTTTTCTTGATTTATAAAAATATTTTCTTAATATCGGGTAAAGGGTTGCATGAATCAAACTTGACTTTCCACTTCCCGAAACACCAGTAATACAAATCATTTTACCCAAACTTAATTTCAACGTGACATTTTTAAGATTATGTCCGCAAGCACCTTTCAAAATAATTTGATCTCCCGTGCCTTTTCGACGTGTTTTGGGGACTTCAATGAGAAGCTTTTCATTTAGATAATTTGCTGTTTTCGTGTCTTTTTTCAAAAATTCTATTGGCGGTGCGGCAGCCACAATTTGTCCTCCAAACCTGCCTGCACCTGGCCCTACATCTACAATAAAGTCCGATTTCAACATCATTTCCTTATCATGTTCCACTACGATCACCGTATTGCCCAAATCCCTGAGTTCTTGCAAAGCTTTGATGAGTTTCGTGTTATCTCTTTGATGAAGTCCAATGCTCGGCTCATCTAGAATATAAAGAACACTGACCAGCTGGGTCCCTATTTGGGTTGCCAAACGAATGCGCTGAGCTTCTCCCCCTGAGAGGGTCCTCAAGGGTCGATTTAAATCAAGATAATCTAAACCTACATTCAACATAAACCCCATACGCTTTCGGATTTCTTTCAAGATCTCCTTGGCAATGATGTTTTGTCTTTCGTCTAATTTTGATTCCACATTTTTAAACCATTCATCTAGCGCGCTGATGTTCATCATTGCGAGCTCTCCAATGTGCTTGTCTGCTATTTTAAAATGTAAAGATTCTTTTTTCAAGCGGAAGCCCTGGCACGTATCACAGGTCTTGATATCCGTAAAATCCCGTACCCATTGACGTGTTTTTTCAGATCCTTCCTCTCGCTGTTTGTTCAAAAAATTGATGATCCCTTCAAAGGTGGTGGTCCAATCCGTCCCCGGATATTTAACGGAGCTTACCTGAATAGGTTCGGGTTCCCCGTACAGTAAAATATCCAGTACCGGTCTGGGTATGTCTTTGATTGGAGTGGTGATATTCACTTTGTTTTTTTTAAGAATAGATTCTATTTTCTTAAAAATCCAAATGTCTCTATACATACCCAAAGGCAATATTCCTCCTCTACTGATACTCAAGGAGGGATTGGGTAGGATCGCGGTTTCTGTAATCTCTTCTATAACCCCCAAACCATGACATTGATCACAGGCACCGTAAGGGGAATTGAATGAAAACGTATTGGGGGCAGGCTCATCATAAGCCAAGCCGGTCTCTGGATCCATTAAATTTTTTGAAAAATAAGAAACTGCTCCAGTCTCTGCTAAGGCCATCATGACCCCATTTCCTTGCTTCAACGCAGTCCCAATAGAGTCATTGACTCTTTTTTGATCTTCTTTTTCTATGACCATGCGATCGATGACAATTTCAATATCATGGGTCTTGTATCGATCTAATTGCATCTTTGGCGTCAAATCTAAAATCGTGCCGTTAACACGGACTTTGGCATAGCCCATTTTTCTAATCTGTTCGAAGAGTTCTCGATAATGTCCTTTCCTACCTTTAACAACAGGTGCCAACAAGGTAAGTCGTTCCCCCTGGAAATGATGGTACAATTGATCCAGAATTTGGGCTTCCGACTGCTTAATCATAAGTTTACCCGTAATATGGGAATAGGCTTTTCCGGCTCTTGCAAATAACAATCGCAAGAAATCATATACTTCGGTTGTGGTACCGACGGTGGATCTTGGGTTTCGAGAGGTAGTTTTTTGCTCAATGGCAATCACTGGACTTAATCCATTGATTTTATCAACATCTGGGCGTTCCATGTTGCCAATAAAGGACCGTGCATAAGCAGAAAAGCTTTCCATGTACCGGCGCTGACCTTCGGCATAAAGGGTATCGAAAGCCAAGGAAGATTTTCCACTCCCACTGATCCCCGTGATGACTATCAATTTATTTCGTGGCAGGGTCAAATGGATGTCTTTTAAATTGTGCTCGCGCGCTCCAATTATTTCTATGACCCCATCCTCAATTTGTTCTTGTTCAATCAATTTTTTAGTCGCCATAAATTATTTGGTAATATTAAGGCGCAAAATTAACCATTAAGTAGATCTAAAACTAAAAATTAAGAGAAAGCAAATACTGACGATATAAGTGAGCGATCACCGCACTGACTTCTTTCGCTTAACAAATCCCATGCGCTTCTCCTGTACCAAAAATTACTTTGATTTTAACGTACTGATTTTCTCCCCTTTGTTTAGATACACATAAGCCCTAATTATGCCCTCCCCTTTTAATTATTTGTTTATTTGTTTTTTAAAAATATCACTCAATGCGCCTTCAAGAGTTAGATAATCCGGCTTGAATCCCTGCTCAATGATTTTTCTCCCACTTACCTGATTTCCACCTAAAATAATTTTTGACATCTCGCCAAAAATTAATTTCAAAAAAAGAGCAGGAATGTTCGGTAAAAATAATGGCTTTTTCAATTGCTTCGCTATGGCTTGGGTCAGTAAAGCATTGGTCGTGCTTTGTGTAACCGCATTGTAAACACCCAGCACCTGTCGCTCCGCGACAAAGACGAACATTTTCACCAAGTCATCCAAATGAATCCAACTCATGCTTTGCTTTCCTGACCCGATAGGTGCACCAACTCCCCACAAGATAGGAAGGGTGAGTTTAGGCAGTGCGCCTCCCGCTTTAGATAAGACAATTCCAATTCTGAGCATGCTTACCTGCATGCCTAACGCCTCAAACTGGTTGACTTGTTGCTCCCAATTAAATACAAATTGCCCAATGAAATCATCTCCAGCGGGTGTATCTTCGAAACATTCCTCCTCCTGAGTATCGCTCCCGTAATAGCCTATAGCCGAAGCAGAAATGATCCTTGCAGGTCGCTTTTTTAATTTTATGATCTGATCATAAAGAAGCTTTGCCGCATCTATACGACTCATAATGAGTTTTTGTTTTTGCTTTTCAGTCCATCTTTTATTGGCAATTCCTTCGCCCGATAGATGGATGATGAGATCCACATTCAATGCCCGTGGATCAATATATTGATTAGCAATGTCCCATTTATAAGATGGATAATTGGCCTTCTTAGAAGGATTCCGACTCAAATGCGAAACTTGGTGGCCTTTTTGACTCAGCGCTGCGCTTAATGCCTGACCTATCATTCCTGATCCACCAGTTATCAATATCTTTGTCCCCATGAGGTTTTATCGTTTGATTTCTTTTAAGCTTAAACACACATTGCAGGTCGTATTGTTCAGTTCTTTCCCTTTTTTTTCAATTGGTCAGGATTATGACACTAAATTAAAGGTTCTCAAGCTATCTATCAACGAAATTTCCTATGCCGGGTACCAAACCGAATTTGATTTTGAGCCTGAAGCAGTCAAACTCGGATTTTGGAAATACACGAAGCGTTTTGGACAACTCATCAATAAGGGGGCCTATTATGTGATTAAAATCCCTGCCCTCAACAACGATGGGAATATGGATCTCCACCTTTTTTTAACCCTCTCCAGTAAAAAAAATACCCAAATGCACCTAGCCCTGGACACGGCCCATATCCCCGAACAAAGCCTTGCCCTGTATCAAAAACAAACCAAATATTTGATTCTCGACTTCAAAAAAGAATTTTATTGGGGACAATACCAAAAAGTCATTGATGCTAAAACGGCTGAGGCCAAAAAACTTGCAAAAAAATACAGAAAAATTTCAGAAAACGCCACCGATGCGGAAGCCACTACCGCGGCATTGGAACATCTTTTAGCCATCAATCATGAGATTGAAAAATTAAAAAAATTACAATTGAAATTGTAATTAATAACCCGTTTCTCTACACTCAAGCTGGCATGATCTTTCGGATGAAAGGTCATAAAAATTAAAAATATCAAAACAGCCATTTATTGTTTAATTCTCTCTGTTTCTTTTAATTTTGGCTTCTTCAGAAATAAACCTAAATATTGAATGAAAAATATCCTACTCACTTTAATAATACTCATTGTTAATAGCTGCCGGTTCGAAAAAAATAATGAAGTTGATGTGTGTGCAACATTTGATAAAATAGATGCCAAAATAGTGGCTTTAATGGATGAAATTCAAGTAAAGCATAAAGGCGATCGCCCTTTTCTTGATGCATTTAATATGGAACAAGTCTATTGGGTTCAATATAGAGATCGTCGATTACGTGCCATATATCCCAAAAAATGGGATCAGCATTATAGGAAAAATAATGGAAAAGAAGTCTTCAACCCCTGCAAGTGTCAAGAATTATTACGGCTGTCGGAACGTCGAATAGAAGACTTACAAATGTATCTAATTGGCGGCCCTGCGGATCAGCAAGATTGTCCGAGCAAACTCAATGAATAAAAAAAAGAATACTTAGAGCATCCTTTTTTTCAACTTATTTTCTTCAAAAAACAGCCTCTCTTAAAATGCGTATTTTACACCCAGGCTTATCTCAGTTCCTGGTGACAATTGATTGAAAATTTGATCTTGTGCCTGGTAAGCCTCAAAGAAATCTTCTCGTTGGTCATTAAGGATGTTGTTCACACTAAAATTGATGGTCGTTTGTTCTTTTTTACCTAGCGACTTGTTTAAATTAAAATTCAAACTATGAAACGGCTGCGAATAAATATCAGGAAAGAATCCTTCCCCTACCACGGTTAAGGTCTTGCCTTTTACATTATAAAAGAGTCCCGCATCAAGTCGCCTATCTGCATTGTTGTATTGTAAACCAAAATTAATAACATAAGGAGCTTGGCCTACCATCACGCGTGTGTCTTGAATCGTTTCCCCTGATTTTTGATAGACCCGTCTTGAATCATATTCCATAGAGGTCATCTCTATACGCGAATCCACCATGGTCAAATTGCCATAAACGCTAAAATCTGAAAGTGAAGGAGCTACAAAGTTCAAGGCCTTACGGAATTCTAATTCAGCACCAAGCACCTGTCCTTCACCCACATTTCGGGGCTGAAATTCATTCCCTGTTTGGGAATTTGCGATACGAACCAATTCAATGGGGTCATCAAACGTTTTATAAAATGCACTGACCGAAAACAATTGACCCCTATTGAGGAAGAGTTCCCATCTCAAATCAAGGTTATTAATATGGGTCTCTTTAAGGTTCCCATCCCACACCATATTTCCATTCTCATCGTTGTATTTAAAAAAGGAACCATTAAAAATCCGGTTACTCACAGGATCCAAAATCTGGGCATACGACAGCTCTTTAAACGAAGGTCTTGCAATCGTTTTGGAAAAAGAAAATCGAATATTTTGATCATCCGTCAATCCATAAATGGCATTGAGAGATGGGAAAAAATCGATAGAATTAAGTACTTTATCGTTTTCAAGTAAATAAGCTCCCTCCACTTCGCCTGATTTAATTTGTTGTGTGAGCGACTCAATGGCTCCCGCATCGGTCG
>CAJJCN010000087.1 GCA_905182655.1 Flammeovirgaceae bacterium UBA4465 | reverse complement strand
ATTAGGACTTTCAAGTTGGATGACTGGCGCACCTATTTTATGAATAAAATAATCAGGAATGCTTCTGGAAGGGCTTGTACCAACAATAATTTTCGATAAGGTATGATTATTTTTTCGAAGCATTTTACTTAGCGCAATGGCCTGAGTCATGTGTCCTCTGCCTTCCCCTTGTACGATAAAAACAAAATTCATTTTTTATAATAAGATGAGCAATGGGTCATTCCATTAAATAAAGATAAAATTATTTTTTAGGACTGTTCAATTGGAATCGGATTCAAAATAATCAATTTGAAAATCAGTACCATCAAACACACCAAATGAGTTAAAATTTAGCCATTCTCCTAGATTAATGTAAGTTGATTCTTTGTTAATGTCCAATGTTAAGGGTAAGTGACGATGCCCAAAGACATAGTAGTCAAAATGCTGATCTGCTTCCAATTTTTTCGAGTATAAAAACAGCCATTCATTTTCTCTATTGATTTCTTGAATTTCTATCGTATGGTTAATCCGACTTCTAGAAGACCATTTGTTAGCCAATCCTACGCCAATATCAGGATGGATCCACTTAAAGAGCCACTGGGCTATTTTATTTCTAAAAACTTTACGAAGGGCCTTGAAAGTATAGTCACCTGGGCCTAATCCATCCCCATGTCCTACAAAAAGAACCTTATCATTTACTTTTAGGTGAATAGGATCTGAAAAAACAGTAGCGCCAATTTCACTTTCTAGATAGTCAAACATCCACATATCATGATTGCCATGGAAGATATAAATAGGGATTCCCTTATCGCTGAATTCCGCCAATTTATTTAAAAACCGAACGAATCCTTTGGGGACTACATGATCATATTCAAACCAAAAATCGAAGAGATCACCCACTAACAATATAGCGGCCGCCTCTTTTTCTACAGTTTCTAGCCAGCGAATTATTTTTTTCTCTCGGGATCTACTCCCTTCTTTATTGGGTGCACCGAGATGAAAATCACTTGCGAAGAAAATTTTTTTATTTTGATCAAGATCTATTGTTAGGGTATGCATAAAAAAGGCCTCTTTGAGAGGCCAATTTAGTATGATTATTTGATAGACTTATTTAATATCATCAGATTCTGTGTTAGATTTTTTGGAAGTGTCGGACTCCTCTTCCTTAATTTCTGAAAGAATATTCTTCTTTAATTCATCTACCGCATTGTCTAAATCTTCTTCTTGATCAGCTTCATCCGCTTTCTCAGTATCTTCTTGATCAGCAAAAGCTTGGTAAGTGGTTGGCTGTTCAAACGGTCGTTTTCCAATGAGTCTCTCTAGATCTGCTTGAAAAATAATTTCTTTATCCAACAATTCTTTAGCCACTATTTCAAGCTCAGCCTGATGTTTTTTGAGTAAGTTCAGAGTCCTTTTGTAAGCATCACTGATCAACTTTTTGACCTCTTCATCAATGAGTTCAGCAGTTGCATCAGAATAGGGCTTATTGAAATTGTATTCTGATTGTTTAGAGTCATAAAAGGAAACATTACCGAGTTTACTATTCATCCCATAGACTGAGACGATAGAATAAGCCAATTTGGTAATTCTTTCTAGATCACTCAAAGCACCCGTAGAAATTTTAGAAAATTTTATTTCCTCTGCAGCTCGACCGCCTAAAGCCATGCACATTTCATCCATCAATTGTTCCGTCTGATACAAGAACTGTTCTTTCGGCAAATATTGTGCGTAACCTAGCGCAGCAATACCCCGAGGCACAATACTTACTTTGACCAATGGATCGGCATGCTCAAGAAACCAGCCGGCAATGGCATGTCCTGCCTCATGATAGGCAACAATTTTCTTTTCCACTGGCGAAATAATTTTATTTTTCTTTTCTAAGCCGCCAATGACTCGATCAATGGCATCTTGAAAATCAACCATTTCGACGGTTTCTTTATCTTTTCGTGCGGCAATTAAAGCGGCCTCATTACAAACATTGGCAATTTCAGCACCTGCAAAACCGGGCGTTTGGGCAGCTAACTTGCGCGAATCAACTTCTTTATTAAACTTTATGGGCTTTAAGTGTACCTTGAAAATCGCATCTCGACCCACAATATCTGGCTTGTCAATGCTTATTTGCCGATCGAAGCGACCGGGACGGAGTAAGGCTGAATCCAATACATCTGGTCGGTTGGTAGCCGCTAGAATGATGACTCCGGCATCGGTGGCAAAACCATCCATTTCGACGAGTAAGGAGTTCAAGGTGTTTTCTCTTTCATCATTAGATCCAGGCATCTGTCCCCTTCCCCGTGAACGACCAATGGCATCAATTTCATCGATGAAAATGATGCAAGGAGCTTTTTCTTTGGCTTGTTTGAATAAGTCTCTCACCCGAGCGGCACCCACGCCTACAAACATTTCAACAAAATCAGAACCAGATAAGGTGAAAAAAGGAACCGCAGCTTCACCTGCGACAGCTTTGGCTAATAAAGTTTTCCCTGTTCCGGGAGGGCCTACTAATAAGGCTCCTTTTGGAATCTTACCTCCTAATTTGGTGAACTTACCCGGATTCTGAAGAAAGTCAACAATTTCTTTTATTTCTTCTTTGGCTTCTTCTAAACCTGCGGCATCTTTAAAGGTTATTTTTACTTGATTTTCAGCATCAAATAAAGCGGCTTTAGACTTGCCAATATTGAATATCTGCCCCCCAGGGCCACCGCCACCAGACATTCTCTTCATGAGAAACCAAAATCCAAATAAGAGCAAGAAGATGAAACCGTAATTAAAGAAGAGGTCATCCAAACCCTGTCGTTCTTCTGGTTCGTAGTTTATTTGTTGCTCTTCAGGAATTTTTTCTTGGATACGATTGAAGTTGTCGTTGAATATCTTGGCATCTACAATTTTAAACTTGTAGTGGGGTCCATTGATGAGCCGGCTATCCTCCAGTTCTAATTTATATTTACTATTCTGCAGCGCATCTTGCTTGAGGGTTACTTCAACAAGATCTTTGTTTTTGATTAAAACAACTTTTTCAACATCATTGCTGAGCAGCATTCTTTCAAATCTTTTTTCAGTAATAGTAATAGCAGCATTGGTTTTACTGAAATAAGTAAATCCCATAATGGCTGCCAGTAACGCGCTAATGATCCAAATTTGATAATTACCACGATTAGGATCTCCCATTATATTTTTTTTAGACCTTGGTGTCTTTTTCATTTAATCAATAATTTTATCTTATTTCTATTAGACGTTAGCCTTTATTTTTTGTTCTGCTGAGTCTTTTAAAACAGAAATTTTTGCGTCTGCCCACAATTTTTCTAAGTCATAAAATGCTCTTTTCTCCTTATTGAAAACATGTGCTACCACGTCTACAAAATCAATCAACACCCACTCCTTATTTGAATATCCTTCCTTGTGCCAAGGTTTTTGTCTTGCCTGATCGAAGGCATGTTTTTCGATCATTTGGGAAATAGAATCAATATGTGTGTCCGAATTTCCAGAGCACAAAACAAAAAAATCAGCGATGGAGTGTTGAACGGCTCTCAAGTCAAAAACTTGAATATCGGTTGCTTTCATTTCCATCATTCCCTGTGAAATCCATTCACTCAGTGATTTACTGCTCACTTGTTCCCCGATTTTGTTCATTCAATATTTGTCTACTTAGATTTGCTCAAATGTACTACAAATACCATGCATAAATTCTTTGCCAAAACACAATTTATAGGAAAAAATGTGATTTATCTGCCAGAATGTCACTCGACCAATACTGAAATGCAGACATTTTTGAAAAAAGCGAGCTTAGAAGAAGGAACGGTCGTAATGGCAGATTTTCAAATCAAAGGGCGTGGACAATTAAAGGATAAGTGGGTAAGTCAAAAGGGAAAAAACATTTTAATGAGCGTCTTGTTAAAACCCACCTTTTTGTCACTGGATCAACAATTTTACTTGACGATTGCCCTGGGTTTGGCCATTGTCGATGCGCTGGGTCATTTTATAGGCAATGACTTGAAAATTAAATGGCCCAATGATGTTTATGTGGGTGCGAATAAAATTGCAGGTATTTTGACGAAAGCCTCTGTATCCAAAAAAAGCATTGATCATGCGGTCATCGGAGTCGGTGTGAATATCAATCAGCAGGAATTTGGAACCTTGAAAGCAACATCGATTTTACTGGAAACAGGCTTATACAAAAATAAAGATCATGTCATGGAGCTCATTTTTTTAGCTTTAGAGAATTGGTACCAAAAAATTAAAAATAGGCAATACAGCGAAATTATTCTCAAGTACCATGCCCTCCTTTATTGGAGAAATGAAAGGCACACATTCGGCGTTCAAGAAAAACAGATGGAGGGAAAAATTAAAGGCAT
>CAJJCN010000086.1 GCA_905182655.1 Flammeovirgaceae bacterium UBA4465 | reverse complement strand
CCTCAATTACAAGATTTAACTAAAAAAAATGGGAAACGATACAGGGTAAGAACAGAAGATGCAGTATCTACTATGAGTTATCTCAATGGGCTTGCTGATAATATGAGGGCTTACTTAGAAAATCCTCTTGTAAAAGAAGAAGATTGGTGATTTAAGACCCACAGGCTTCACAACCAAGATCATCAATTGAGCAGCTTCCTCCTACGCATTCTAGTTTTAGTCTATGGATCTCATCTTTAATATCCATATCTTTAAACATATCTCCAGTTAATTGAGATTCGAGATCTGCTATTTCTTCTTCCTTTGTCATTTTTTGAATAATCTCAATTTGTAATTGAATCCAATCACTTTATCTACTGGATTAAAGTTAACCTCAAAAACCTTATTATGGTTCTGAAAATCAAGACCAATGGTTGGAGAACCCATCATATCCAGCATTCCCCTTTCAACTTCATATTGGCAAACACATGCCCAGTTGAATCCACTGATACGCACCTACTGAGAATTTGTATTTTTTCTTCTTGTAGAGCCTCTTAACCAGTGCATAGCTTAAATCCATTACACAAAATTAAATTGGACTAGAGCAATACCTTCTGGTGAGAATAAATCACTGAGGGTGGAAAATATTTAGTAGCTTTAAATAACCAAAACTAACCATTATATGGAAAAAATATCAAGACACTGTATATTTTATTGGAGCTGTTGTTCTACTTCTATATGGTCTTCTAATGTTTATAGGTGTTGCTGCTCCAGCTTCGTTGATCGATAATATTTATGCCATTATTTTATCTGGCTGGATGCTATATAGCTTGTACAAGAAAAATTACTTTAGTAGAAAATGAAATACTTCAAACACCTCCTCTTCTTAAGTATTCTTTGTTCACTTGTGTTGTTCACTAATTGTGGTGGAGAAGGTGAAGATCATGTTGCGGATGATACTACTGACACTACCGACGATGATACTAATACAGTATTAGACGCTGATGGAGACGGTGTTACCGATGCTGATGATACTTGTCCAAATACGGTTGAAAGTGTAGAGGTAAATGAAAATGGATGTACACACTCACAATTAGCAAACCTCTCTGGTTACGATTACAATCACAAAGACCTCCTAAATCCACCTTATAATGGAACGATCTTTATCTCGGGGAACATAATTACCCATGAAGATACAAGTACATATGATTCAGTTATTTATACTGGAATAGCTTCAAGGACAATGTATGATCGAAGAAACGGTGGAGCTTGGATTACTATTGAACCTCACATTTTTCCTTCATTTTTTAGAGATGGACCGAATATTGAGATTCAAATTAATCCTGAATTTACACGAGAGGAAGCGCAGCTAGAAGCAACTAAATATGCTTTTCTTATTGGGCAATTACCGATAGCATTGAGGAAGGATATTGAAACAATGTGGATTCATAAGGGAGTTGAGGGCTATGGAGGGGGTAACAATAATATTCTCATTCACACGGGGATGACCGCATCTTATGAAACACATTATACAGGAAATATAACCGAAGAAACACTCATTCATGAGGCAGCACATACTTCTATTGATGCCTATTGTTATAATGACCCTGATTGGGAAGATGCTGTTCAGAAAGATGATAGCAGATATATCTCCTCATATGCCAAGGAATTTCCAAATCGAGAGGATATTGCTGAATTATTTCCATTATATGTTGCTATAAAATATTTTCCTGAGAGAATAAATCAAGAAATTACAGATAATACTTTGAGTACTTCACTTCACAGAGTATTGTATTTCGATAAACAAGAATATGATATGGCTATATATAAATAAAAAAGTAAGGAAGATTCGTTCTGTCAGGACTTATTAATTATTCCATATCCTTAAAATCGTTTCTTCTAACATGGTCTTTGGTATCCGAGCAGAAGGGTATAAAAAAATCATATTCAGAGCTCATATAAGCCTCTATAAAGCATTCTCTTTTCCCACTAAATAAGAATTATAAGTCTACACTGACACGGCTTCACAATAGCTTTAAAGCTTGTCTATGTAGTACTTAAATCTGGAATGCATACAGCCGTTTTAAAGGAGATTAATAGTACTTGTGAGTGTTTCTCTAGGGAGGTGATATTGGAGGAGTTTGAGGCTTATTTTGAGGTGTTAGAGATGGGTGTGTTTAATGAGGTGTTGGGGTGAGGACTAGTTGATTTTAAATAAGGGCATAAAGGAATGTCTATCGTTTTAATTCGACAGCAAGTTTTGGTCAAGACTGTAACCGTTTTAGTAGCGGTGATTGTCATATGAATGATTTGTGTATCTAACTCCTGAGGTGTGGTGACTCTAGGAGTTTTTTTGTACCTACTCATAAAAGTGTTAGATTGGTAGAAAACGAGTTTGTTACTTTAAAGGATTACTTAATGCATTGAAAATTAAATGTGATTAGATATGAAAGATAATAGCTTGCGTACTGGAATTAAAATTTGGATGCTCATCTTGTTGATTCTTACACAATCCTGTAATCAAGAGTGTGAAGACATTTTGTGTTTCACACCCCCTTCTCCATTTCTGTTTGAATTAGTAGATGAATCATCTAGAGAAAATCTATTTACTAATCAGACATTTGACCCGAAGGACATATTAATCATAAATCTTGATGATCAAAGCCACATTGATTTCTCATTTATTGATGAGGATGAGTATAACATCGTTCAAATAAACACGATTGGTTGGGAAACTGAAACCGTAAATTATGCTATTCAAATATCATCAGAAAGTATTTTTGAACTTTATGTTAATGCTCAAAGGTTGAGTGGTACTTGTTGTAATTATACGGAGTACAAAGAAATTAGAATTCAAAATGTAGCCTATGAATTAGACAAAATGAGTGGAGTTTATACGATACTGATACCTTAGGACTCTGAACTTGCTGATGATTTGGCAGCTTACTTAGAAAATCCTCTTGCAAAAGAAGAAGAAGATTGGTGATTTAAGACCCACAGGCCTCACACTCAGGATCATCGATGGAGCAACTTCCTCCTACGCATTCTAGTTTTAGTCTATGGATCTCATCCTTAAGATCTATAAACATATCACCAGTTAATTGAGATTCTAACTATACTATTTCCTCTTCCTTAGTCATCTATCGATTTTTAGTGGTTTTCTTTTAATGACTTTATCCCCCAACTGAGTGTTACTCATTAAGGTTGGTAGGGAATGTCATAGTGATATCAAGACTACTCAAAATTTATACGCACGTAACTTCGGACCATTTGAAAAACATACAAAATCCCTCTGACGATTTAAATTTTTCTAACTTAGTACAAATGAAAAGCCTAGTAAGACTGAACCTTCTGCTGTTACTTTTTTCTTGCTCGAGTGAAGTGGATTATTCTTCTGTCCAATGGCTAGCCTGGGACAAAGACACAGTTTCATATTTTCCTGAACAATACTGGGAAAAATATAAAATACCAGAAGAAGCTGGTTGGTCAATCGAAAAGTTAAAGAAAGCCAAACTTTTTTGGGAACAATCCCAATCTTCTGCATTATTGGTCATTTATAATGGTGCTATTTTAGTCTCATGGGGTGAAACAGAAAGGCGATTTCTCTTACATTCTGCTAGAAAAAGTCTAGACAATATAATGTACGGGTTTGCCATTGACGAGGAACTCGTTGATTTGAATTCAACTCTTGAAGACTTGAATATAACTGAACAAACACCACTAACGACTCAGGAGAAGAGTGCTAAGGTTATTGACTTGATTCAATCAAGGTCAGGCATTTATTTCCCAGCAGCCTACGATATTAATAAAAATTCACCGAAGCGAGGCTCAGCAAAACCTGGACAAAAGTGGCATTACAATAATTGGGATTTCAATGTAAACGAAACTATAATAGAACAACAAACAGGAGTTCCAATTGAAGAGTATTTCAACGAGAAAATAGCTAAGCCACTCGATCTGCAAGATTTTAGATTGATGGATGTTTATGATCATAAAGAAGCAATTTCTCAACACCCAGCTCACCCATTTCGAATGAGTGCACAGGACTTAGGACGCATTGGACTATTGTATCTCAATAAAGGCAAATGGAAAAATAATCAACTCATTTCATCAAATTGGATAGAAGAAAGCACCAGAGCACATTCAAAACTTGAGAAGGGAGCAGTAGGTAACGGGAGTGATTATGGTTATTTATGGTGGATAAGTGATGATAGATTCAAATCTTTAGAAATGTATTATGCTTCTGGTTTGAATGGGCAAAGATTAAGAATTATACCAACAGCTGATCTAGTGGTGGTAAATCTGGTTAACACCTACAAACGTCATAATTTTGCAGAAAACGATCAACTGCAGCTATTAGATAAAATCCTTGCTGCACGTACGTCCGAACCTAAATCTAAGCCTGATCTTGAAAAAATGGAACCCTCAGTATCAACAAGTACAGAGTTCGATTCGATAGCAGTACACTTTCTTGGGACTTATGAAGCTCCCTGTAATTTCGATCCAGAAGTTGAAAAAATGAAGATGACGATACAGTACCAAGATGACGATTTAATTGCGAATATCGAATATGGAGGAACATATAATATGATTAAAGTCTCTGAAAACTCATATATCATGGAGGATATGGATTGTATTGAAGAAATGAGATTTCCAATGATCTTCTTCATAACTGAAGATGGAACAGCCGCATTTAAACTTGAATTGGCATTTGTTTTGGATAAAGTTATCTTTCGAAAAATTCAAAAGCAGGTAACAATGACTAAAATAAGACTGCGAACTGAGCCATTGAAAAAGGGAGCCCTAAATAGCAACTTCAACGCTTCTCATACTTAGACGTATTCTCTTTTTAGTAGGACGTTAGCATTAATCAACTCAAAGTCAAAAAAAAATGAAAGTCACAGCTGAAAAAGATGAAAAAGTCGCTAATATGATATTTGCATCCATTTATCCACTTTACTTAAATAGGTTGGAGAAGAATGGAAGAACCAAAGAAGAACTTAACCAAGTAATAGAATGGTTAACTGGTTTTAATAACGATGAATTACAAGCACTCATTGAAGAGAAAGTAACTTTTAAAGTATTTTTTCAAAAAGCTAAAATACATCCTAATGCACACTTAATTAAAGGAGTCGTTTGTGGTTATCGAATTGAAGAAATAGAGGATGAATTTGAGCTGTATAAACAATGCAGACGTATGGAAAAGCTGATTGATGAATTGGCAAGAGGTCGTAAAATGGAAAAGATACTGCGAGTGGGGAATTTAAAATCAATTCAGAAACATCAATCTTAGTTTAACTCCCACAGGCTTCACACTCA
>CAJJCN010000085.1 GCA_905182655.1 Flammeovirgaceae bacterium UBA4465 | reverse complement strand
CAGCAGCGTGCCGATTACGAGATAGCGGTCGTACTCAATGATGAAGATCAATCCATTACTGGAAATGAAATCATCACTTATTATAATAATTCACCCAGTGCCTTGAATTTCCTTTGGATCCAGCTAGATCAGAATGTTAGAGCTAAAGATGCAGACAAATACAAAATTAATGAAAGATTTTATGCTGGATATTCTGTTGATGCCAAGCGGTTGCCCCATTTAACATTTGATGCTGATTTTGATGGAGGCTTTCGCATCATATCTATTGAGGACATGGAGGGAAATGGGCTCAGTTTTCATAGAGTAAAGACCATGATGCGCATAGATTTAGCTGAACCTTTGAAACCGGGTTCGGTAGTAAAGTTTAAAATAGATTGGAATTACTTGATTGGAAATAGGAGAGACGACGACGAGCGTTCGGGTTATGAATATTTCCCTGAGGATGATAATTATCTTTTTACGATTGCTCAATTTTACCCTAGAATGGCCGTTTTTGATGACTTTAATGGTTGGCAAAACAAGCAATTTTTAGGTCAGGGAGAGTTTACATTGAATTTTGGAAATTTTGATGTGAAAATAACGGCTCCTGCCGACCATGTAATTGCGGCAACCGGCTCATTGCAAAATGAATCATTGGTATTAAATCCAATACAGCTTGAACGATTACAAAGCGCAAGGGCAAGTTTTGATGCGCCCGTAGTAATTATCACTGAGGATGAGGCCGTTTTGAACGAAGGTTCAAGGTCCGATCAAACCAAAACTTGGCATTATAAGGCTGAAAAGGTACGCGATTTTGCTTTCGTATCTTCACGTAAATTCATTTGGGATGCACAGGCCGTTCAATTGGATCAAAAAACTACGATGGCCATGTCTCTGTACCCCAAAGAAGGCAATCCGTTGTGGGAGCAGGAATCGACCAAGGCAGTTGTCAATACCTTAAAGACTTACAGTGAAATGACCATTGAGTATCCTTATCCGGTAGCCATCAGTGTCCATACCGCAGATATTGGGATGGAATATCCTATGATTTGCTTCAATTATGGACGACCCAATACTAAGGGTAGCTATTCTGCAATGATGAAATGGAGTATGATCAGTGTCATTATACATGAGGTGGGTCATAATTTTTTTCCGATGATCATCAATTCTGATGAAAGACAATGGTCTTGGATGGATGAAGGATTGAATACTTTTTTAGAAACGAAAACCTCTATGGAATGGTATCCTGAGATGCCCATCCAATTAGGCACACCGGCAACTATAAAAGAGTATATGAGTGGGGAAAAAGATTTTATGAGACCCATCATGACCAATTCAGAAAATATTTTATTTTTTGGTAACAACGCCTATAGTAAGCCGAGTGCGGCCTTATTCTTATTGAGGGAAACGATCATGGGTCCAGAATTATTTGATTATTCATTCAAAGAATACGCACGCAGATGGGCCTTTAAACATCCGAAGCCAGCTGATTTTTTTAGAACCATGGAGGATGCTTCAGCCATAGATCTTGATTGGTTTTGGCGTGGTTGGTTTTATACAACAGATTATGTTGACATCAACCTAGAAGGCGTGAGTTGGTATGTACTCAGTGAACCAGTTTCTAAATTTCAAAGTAAATATATATCTACTTATGTCGATGGTACAAAATTGACGGATTTTGAAGCCACGCCTCAGCCTTGGTATGTTTTCAAAGACAAAAAAGGGTTGATAGATGATTATCTTCATCCAGTCGATCAAAATGAAGTGATGGAAAAATTTATAGGAAAGAATGCCTATGAATTGTATTTCCGAAATGATGGCGGACTGGTAAGCCCGATCATTATCAAATGGATCTATGAAGATGGAACCGCTGAGATAGAAAAAATCCCAGCAGAAATATGGAGACTCAATGAATCGCAGGTGACAAAAATATTTATTAAAGAAAAAGTGGTTTCTCAAATCATTTTAGATCCTTTGGATCAAACGGCAGATGTAAATTTCCAAAATAATTATTTTCCAAAAACAAAGTTCCCTTCGAAGTTTGATCGATTCAAGGCCAAAGTCAATAAGTAACCTTTGATCAAGAATAGATTTCAATTAAAACGGATCATATTTACTTGAGAGTTATATCCCAAACAGGAAGGCCATGAGCATATCATTACAGTCCCAGGTATAGAATACTTAACTTATAAATTTCTTGCAAGAGCCATGAGGTTGGTGTCTTCCTGGTTAAATTTACTTTATTTTTGTAAAAAAGGAGAAGTCACAATCAACAGCATTGGAGTCAATCTGCTAACATTCGATAAACTTATTTGATGGAATTAAATTTTGAATTGTTAAAAACTGAAGCCCTTGATGATCATATATATCGAGGCCAAACGGTTGATATAGGCGCTCCACAACTATACGGGGGCCTAGTCATGGGACAAGCCGTTTATGCTGCCTCACAAACCGTACCGAGCGATCGGATGATACATTCTATGCATGCGTATTTCATTCTTCCGGGAGATCCTTATGCACCGATCATTTATGAAATCGATCCCATTCGAGAAGGAAAGAGTTTTTCAACCCGACGTATAGTCGCGGTTCAGCATGGGAAAGCTATTTTTAATATGTCTGCTTCGTTTCAAATAAAAGAGCCTGGGATCTACCATCAATTGGATCATGAGCCTGTCAAAGGGCCTGAGGACTTGTTAAATCTCAAACAGATCAATTCTGAAGCTGCTGAAAGAACAGAGGGTGTACTGAAAGACCGTTTGAATAGTTGGGCACAAACAAAGTGGCCGATTGAAATTCGGCCGATTGAAGCATTTGACCCCTTAAATCCCATAAAAGCGCCTCCCAAGTTAGGTATTTGGTTTAGAATATTGGATGATATATCACCGGAGAGTTTGGCTTTTCGTCAGGCGTGCTTGGCGTGCTTATCTGATTATATGCTGCTTTCGACCGCTTTGATTCCCCATGGTATTTCTTGGTTGAAAGGGGTAAAACATGCCGCTAGTTTAGACCACAGTATGTGGTTTCATGAGCCCTTTCATGGTTCTTCTTGGATGCTGTATTTGATGGATAGTCCCAAAGCAGGAAATTCTCGAGGGTTGACCCGGGGGAGTATTTATGATCAATCGGGTAGATTAATTACTTCATTGGCTCAGGAGGGTTTGATCAGAACTTAGAAGGGGTTTTTACCCAACACATACTCATTTAGCGCCCATCGCGAAAAAAAAATTATGATACAAGAACACCCATTCATTGATCATTTCAAACATAGTTTCAGCCAAAATAATCTGGTCAAGCTGATCCTTTCTAAAAAAAGGGTAAAGACGACGATGATTAAAATGGTTATCCTCAAGCCCGTTCAACTCAAAAACGAATTGCGGTTATCTATGGTGACCAGTAACATGCACAATGATGTGACCAAAAATTTCACCTTGGAAGAAAGTGTCCTTCAAATTTCAAATTTGCTCAAGGAAGACTTTTATCAAGCTGATTTATTTACGCTAGAAAAAGATTGGCACTTACTTTATTATCGGAGTGGAAAATTCAAATTAAAAAGTAAACCAGCCACTTTACATGTAGTTGATGTGGCTCATGATCATGTAAAAAAGCGCATTTTAGATCCCATTGGTAATATTTATCTGGAGCAACTAGGAGTAACAACAACGGATGGTGTCGTCAAAAAAGACAAACAGGACAAGTACCGTCAGATCAATAAATACATAGAAACGATAGAAGTCATCTTGAGTTCAGTCCATCTTCCTGAATCCTTTAATGTGGTAGACATGGGCGCAGGGAAAGGATATTTGACTTTTGCACTGTATGATTATCTGCATAATAAGTTAAAAAAGAAACCTAAGGTATTGGGTATTGAATTAAGATCAGAACTTGTTGAAAAATGTAATGCTATCGTCGAGAAAGCAAAATTCGATGATTTGAGTTTTGAGCAGGGTACGATCAAAGATGCCATTCTTCCAAAAATAGATGTGCTGATGGCGCTCCATGCCTGTGATACCGCAACTGATGACGCTATTGCCAGAGGGGTTAGGGACCAGGCTAAAGTCATTCTTGCAGCCCCCTGCTGTCACAAGCAGGTACGTAATAGTATGAAAAATCAAGGATCTTTGGCACCGCTGACTAAATTTGGAATCATGGAAGCGCGACAAGCAGAAATATTGACAGATACCATTCGAGCGCTAATATTGGAGTCACATGGTTACAAAACAAAAGTTTTCGAATTTATAGCGACGGATCACACGCCCAAAAACATTTTAATTGCTGCGGTTAAAACAAAAGAAATATCGGTACCTGATCCTATTATTAGGGCACAAATCACAACGCTTAAAGAAACCTTTGGCATCGCTTTTCATGAGTTAGAGCGTTTATTGGAAATCAAGACGCTAAATCATTGATGGATAAGGGAAATACAAGGATGAGGTGTTCTAGGTCATCGGATCAATAGGAATAAATGATAATTCTAGGCGGGAAGTCTTTATTTTTTACAAGCATTCATAATAAATTTTCTTATTTTACAATTATTCACTTGAGGTAAAACACCTTGGCATAGTTATTGAACCTAAATTATTTAAATTAATTGATATGATCATGAAACGTCTCACGCCACTATTGTATATTTTAATGATTGCTTTTAGCTTCAGCTTCTCAGGGTGTGAGCTGATGAATGGAACAGAGATGGCTGATGTGGCTTATTTTAAACCCATATTCGCGACGGTAGAAGAGTTGACCATGGATATTTCTATAGATCCTCCTCTGGACTATACCCAATCAGGGAAGGTGATTACTTATGGTGATTATGTATTTGTAAATAGCCCAAACAAGGGGATTCATATTGTTGATAATACCGATCCGAGCAACCCCATTAATAAATTATTTATTTCATTGGCTGGCAATATAGATATGGCCATTGTGGAGGATCATTTATATGCTGATATGTTTTCAGCACTGGTAGTATTAGATATCAGTAATATAGATGAACCCATCCTTTTGGAAGATTACACGGTGGAGGATGTATTTTATTTTGATCAATATTGGAATTATCCCTCTTTGGAAGAACTTGAAGCCTATGAGTATGACCGTGTAGGTTATGAAAATACAGA
>CAJJCN010000084.1 GCA_905182655.1 Flammeovirgaceae bacterium UBA4465 | reverse complement strand
TATTCATGTGCTATTAATAGACTTAAGTACTATTCAACATATCGATGGTAGGGGTGTCAAAGGAATTAAACAGCTCATATTGCAATTAAATGAAAAAAAAATAAGAATTTTATGGTATGCGATGCATCCTTCTTTACACGCAATCTTTACTGTTAAGAAATTAATTTCCGGACCTCTGGAAGAAAATGTTTTTAAAGATTCAACCGCAGCGATTAACTTCTTAAGAAAAGATGATGATAAGTGACGAAGATTATAATAAAATGATTAAAATAATTCGATAATATGAAAATTGAACAAATCTATACGGGGTGTCTGGCACAGGGAGCCTACTACGTAGAAAGTGAGGGTGAGGTGGCCATTATTGATCCATTAAGAGAAATTGACACTTATTTAGAGAAAGTGAAAAAAGAAAAATCAAAAATTAAATACATTTTTGAAACCCATTTTCATGCAGATTTTTTATCGGGTCATCTCGATCTAGCAAATAAATCAGGAGGTAAAATTGTCTATGGTCCTGAAGCTCATACCGATTATGACATCATAATGGCCACAGATCATCAAGTTTTCCATGTGGGACAAGTAACCTTACAAGCCTTACATACTCCAGGTCATACCCTAGAAAGCACTTGCTTTTTATTAAGGAATGAGCAAGGCAAGGCCCATGCATTGTTTACGGGTGATACTCTATTTATTGGAGATGTAGGTCGTCCTGATCTTGCTATAAAAACTTCTTTTACCAAAGAGGATTTAGCAGGAATGCTCTATGAAAGTCTTCGAAATAAAATAATGACTTTGCCTGACGATATCATCATTTATCCAGCTCATGGGGCAGGGTCTGCCTGCGGAAAAAATATGAGTAATGAAACTCAAGATCTTTTAGGGAATCAAAAGAGGGTAAATTATGCCTTAAGGGCTGACATGACCAAAGTAGAATTTATCAAAGAAGTGACTGAGGGCATCCTACCTCCACCCCAGTATTTTGCAAAAAATGCACAATTAAATAAATCCGGAATTAAAAGTATCGATAGTGTATTGAAACAAGGAACGGTTGCCTTAGATGTAGGCCTGTTTGAATCATTGGTTGGACATGAAAATGCACTTGTATTGGATACACGGGAACCAGAGGAATTTGCTCAGGGTCATATACCCAACGCCATTTTTATAGGCATCACTGGAAGCTTTGCCCCCTGGGTAGGTGCTTTGATAAACGACTTGAATCAGCCTATTGTTTTCATTGCAAGTAAAGGGATGGAAAAAGAGGTCGTGACCCGACTGTCAAGGGTAGGCTATGATCATACATTAGGCTATCTTGAAGGAGGATTTGAGGCTTGGGTTGATGCGGGTAAAGATGTAGCAACCATCACTTCAATTTCAGCACAAACATTCGCAAAAGAATACTCAAAAGAGTCCCTTAATGTAGTAGACGTCCGTAAACCTGGCGAATTCGAAGCAGAACAAATCATTGGTGCTCAAAATATTCCATTAGACTTCATTAATGATCATCTGGAATTATTAGAGAAACAAACCGTATATCATATCCACTGTCTTGGAGGCTATCGCTCGATGATATTTAATTCTATACTCAAATCAAGGGGCTATCATCAGTTGATTGATATTGAGGGTGGTATCCGCAGCGTTAAAGAAACTGAAGTTCCTATGATTGCCAACTAAAACTCATGATGATCATTCAAAAAATAACCAAAAAGCGATGCTAAGTTTACCTTAAATATGATAGGATTTCGTTAATTTCTCCTTGTATTTTATACCTATAAAAAGATTAACCTTTTGATCAGCTCATTGACTGAGGACCCATCGACTCAATGATAACCTTTATGAGGATCACTGAACGCATAATTATTTCTACATCATCTTAAAAAAACCTAATTCTATGTCTTACCAATACATCATTATCGGCGGTGGCTCCGCAGGCGCAGTACTGGCCAATCGATTGAGTGAAGACCCTTCTAATAACGTGCTGGTACTAGAAGCAGGAAGACCCGATTACAAATGGGACTTTCGAATACACATGCCCGCAGCACTTACTTATTTACTCACAGGTAAAAACTATAATTGGGGCTATACTTCCGATCCTGAACCGTTTATGTACAATCGTAAAATTGCGCAACCAAGAGGCAAAGTATTGGGAGGATCTAGTTGTATCAATGGAATGATTTGGATACGGGGAAATCCCATGGACTATGAAAAATGGGCGGGAGACAAAGGACTTGAGCATTGGGACTATGCACATTGTTTGCCCTATTTCAAAAAGGTGGAGAACCGGCTAATGGGGGGTGATGATTATAGAGGGAATCAAGGCAATTTAAAACTTACGACACCTACTTGTGAAAACCCGCTGTTTGATGCGTTTTTCAAATCCGTACAAGAAGCCGGTTATCCCTTGACTAAAGACGTAAATGGATTCCAACAAGAGGGCTTTGGTCGGTTTGATCAAACCATCTATAATTCACGTAGACTCAACGCCGCGCGTGCCTATATCCATCCGGTTAAACACCGTAAAAATTTGACGGTAATTACACAAGCTATGGTATTGCGTATACTATTTGACGGTAAAAAAGCCATCGGTGTTGCGTTCAAAAAAGGCAAAAAAATAAAAAACGTTTTTGCTAAAGAAATCATCTGCTGTGGAGGTGCGATCAATTCACCTCAACTGCTTCAACTGTCAGGGATTGGTAATTCGAATCACTTAAAAAAACTTGGCATACCGGTCATACAGGAACTTCCGGGTGTTGGGGAAAACCTACAAGACCATTTAGAAGTATATGTCCAATGGGCCTGTAAAAAACCTGTGAGCTTATACCCTGCTTTGAATCCATGGCGTGCACCAAAAATCGGATTTGATTGGCTCTTCAGAAAAAAAGGAATTGGGGCTACTAATCATTTTGAAGCCGGTGGTTTTATTCGCAGTAATGACCAAGTAGCCTACCCTAATCTCCAGTTTCATTTTCTACCATTGGCCATTCGATATGACGGTACTGCCCCAAGTGAAGGCCATGGTTTCCAATTGCATGTGGGGCCTATGGGCACAGATGTAAGGGGTCGAATACAAATAAAATCTGCTGATCCACTTGAATACCCCAGTATTTTATTTAACTATCTTTCTACAGAAAATGAAAGGAAAGAATGGTGTGAAGCCCTTCGTTTGTCAAGAAAAATCATCGAGACTCAAGCAATGAGTACGTTGATGGGT
>CAJJCN010000083.1 GCA_905182655.1 Flammeovirgaceae bacterium UBA4465 | reverse complement strand
GCTTTTAACATTGATAAGACCTTCATGTTGTCCTCCAATTTTCTTACCTAACCAATTAATTGTTGATTTTTCAGTATTAATTTTCTGAGATTGTGCAAATGTTCCGAAACTCGAAAATGTTAAGATTGCTGCTAAAATATAATTTATTTTTTTCATTTATTTTTGAATTATGTGAAGTGCAAAGGTTCAAAGTCATAAAAACAATTGCATTAACTTAGATTAGGAAATGAAAGGAAGAGGTTATTTTTATTTTGCCATTTTTCTTCTGATTTGGCTAAGAGTATCTTCATAATCGATCTCCATCCTTAGTGAATAGTTCTCATCCGAAGGTATGGTTTGCATCCAATTTATTTTTGTATAATGGATTTGAGCTATGACAAGATCAAGAAATTATACAAGAAGAAAAAGCATAAATTCTCTGCCGTGCGTATCAGTTGATTCAGGTGGGCATGTGCTTGCCGATATGAATAGAGATACATCGACTCAAGTTGGAATGCGTAGGAAGAGAGCTGCTCCATTGATGAACCTGAGTGTGAGGCTTGTGGGTCTTAAAAAAGCTCCGAGAATTACCATAAGTCTCGGAGCTTATAAATACCTTAAAATATTTTCAATTTGCAAATATGAATAGGGTTAATTATTCTTTATTCATTCGTATAAGCAGCAAGAACCCGAAGTGTGTAATTTGATGGAGATGTGGCTCCACCATTGTTTTCAGCCCATTCAGCCCATTCTTTTCCATAATTATCATCCAATATTTTTTGACTGATTAGATCACTAAAACCTTTTGAACCAATGGCTACCCAATGTGAAACATTTTCACCTCCTCCTATGTCATAAGTTCCAAATGCAACAGGTCTATTTTCTCTTGTTTTTGAAGTTTGCTTCACTAACTTGTCATGGGCTAATTTAAATGCCATGGGATCATCTAATTTTAAATCATATATTTGAACGTAAGGGTAATCAATCCATGAACCACCTTCAGCACTCAGAAATCTACCTGCATATGAGGTTCCCCATTCTTCAACAAAGTCGTTAAGTTTTTCAAGATATAATTCCCATTCAAGGTCAGTCTGATCACCCTCTACTCTTCCAATTTTGCCCACTTCGCCAAAGAGGATCACCCTATGCGACCATGGGTTATCTCCATGAGCAATTCTTTCAATTTGAACACCCCCTGATTTAAATTTAGCGTCTCCAAAATTGTCTTCAACCAACTGGGCAATTGATTCCTCCATACCTTCTTTGGCATTGAAGTTCCAAAGTTGAAATGTGGTTTGAGCAAATAAAGAGTTAACCGAGATTATAGATATTATTATTAGTAATTTTTTCATTTTTAAATTATTTAGTTGATAAAATTTTAACAATTAAATATAAAAAAAAATCCGAGAATTACCACAACCCCTGGAGTTTTTCACACAAATTTAAAAAGCCCTTAACCAAAACTTATTGTCGAATTAAAATGGGATATTTCTTTATGCCCTGATTAATGATGAATGATTATTCTCATTTCAGTAAATCATGAAATACCTTCCTTTCTAACAACTCAAAATAAGCCTCAAACTCCTCCAACATCACCTCTTTTGAGAAACACTCACAAGTACTATTGATTTTCTTTAGAACGGGAGTACGTATCCCCGATATAAGTACTCCAACTCTGTAGTAATCCTTGGATTTATCACTCCCATAACTTCTTCCCTCTCAAAAAACACACCAAACATATCTCACAATTTTAATTTTCTCTATATTTAGAATATAAGAAAAACAAAAGCTTTGAAGAATATGAAAATACAGAATATCATTCTGATCCAGTTAACACTGTTGGCTTGTTCTCCCGAGTCAGTAGAGAATCAAGAACTTTTAAGTGATAGAATCACCAGAATAGAGAATGGTCTTCAGCCTAATTTCCAAATTCAAGGGGATAGTATACCAAACTACAATATTGAAGAAAGAATGAAGGAGCTTGGTATTGCTGGAGTAAGCATTGCCATGATTAACAGGGGTCAAATAGAATGGGCTAGAGGTTACGGAATGGCCGATAGTTCAGAAAATAAGTCAGTGACAACTGAAACAATGTTTCTCGCGGGCTCCATAAGCAAACCAGTGGCTGCCATCAGGGCTCAACAACTTAAGGAGGAGGGTTTAATCAATTTGGATTCAAATGTTAACAATTACTTATTAAGCTGGAGGCTACCTGAAAATAGATTTACTAAAAAAGAAAAGGTCACTACCCGAAGAATATTAAATCATACTGCAGGGTTGACTGTTTGGGGATTCCCCGGATATGATAAAGGTGACACAATACCCAGTGTGCCTGGCGTATTAGATGGTAAAGGGAATACAGATTCTATTCGTGTCTATAAAGAACCTGGTGAAAGTTGGATGTATTCGGGTGGAGGATATACCATTATGCAGTTAATGATCACCGACCTTGAGGGAAAGTCATTCCCGGAAATCATGCAGACTAGTGTATTAGATCCTCTGGGAATGACAGGAAGTACTTTTGAGAATCCACTACCTCAACAGTTTCATTCCATAGCCGCAACGGGTTATCGAGCTAATGGCGCTGAGGTAGAAGGCAAATGGCCAATATATCCAGAAATGGCGGCAGCTGGTCTTTGGACAACTCCATCACAACTCATTCTGTGGGCCAAAGAAATTCAACAAATCCAGCAAACACAGAAAGATGGACTATTGAAGGTAGAAACAGTTAACGAGATGCTGACTTCAGGTATGAATAATCATGGACTTGGTCCTGTAGTAAGTGAACATACCTATGGACATGGTGGGGCTGATGAAGGATTTCGAGCACTTCTGACCGCTTGGAGGGAATTTTCTTTAGCTGTTGTCATAATGGTTAACTCAGACAATGGAAGTATTATACAGGAAATAATGTTGAGCATAACTAAGGAATATAGCTTACCTGGCATAGATCCTGAAATTAGAGTCATTCAAAAACAATCAGATGAGGAGCTTCAAAGATTCGTTGGAAAATACAATTTCCCTGAATTTGGCGATTCAAAAATCATATTAAAGGACAATGGGCTAGAAATATCATCTGAATTTATTGATACACCCATCTTTATTCTTCCTGAATCAGACAGTGTGTTTTTTGATAAAACTAATGGTGAATATTTCAACTTTACAATTGAGGATAAAAAGGCTCAAAAATTTAAAGTTCAACAATTTGAGGCTACTCGGAACGAATAGTACCTGTAGATAACAAATGCTAGAATATGTGAACTGAGCACTTTAAAAGTAGTCTAGAAACATTAAATATTATACCGTCTATCAGATGTAGTGCCTTCGTATTTTAGCTGTACATTGAATGTAAGGCATCAATATATAATAATAAATAAGACTTCCTTTCTCTGTGTTTATCAAGGTATATTATTAATATGATTCCGATAAACTGTTACTTGAATTATTTTTTGAAAATAAAAATTAGTATGCAACACTTTATCAAGTCATAAGTATCGCAGAATACCCCAGGAAAATTTAAGCGGTAACCCTTCACTTAAAATCCTTAAAATCTCGATCATAGCATAAGCATCCATCTTACAATAATCGATAAGATTTTTTCTGGTCTTTTCAAAGTCTCCCTCAAAAGGCCATGGGCCATAGCAGTAAAAGGGAGACTTACCATATTGTCCTCGTTTATGTTGGGTTCTTGGTGAGATAGTACTGGAACAAGATCTGGTAAGACTTTTTTAATAGGCTAGGAGCCTTTCATTTTAAGATTGTAGTCCTCCCTTTTGAAAGAGTTTCATAAGGTCTTTGAGCCCCCTGATGATCCTCTCTAAAGTAACTTGATCCTCTGAAAAGGCCTCGGCTAGGTCTTGGATTTATCTTACTCAAAGGAGATGTTGTAAACCAAAACATCTCCTTCTTATCCGTAGTCTGAAGCTTGTATTTCATTTTAAAAAATCATAACTTATTGATTATTAAACACAAATCAATTTGACATGAAATTTTTTTTCTGTGTAATGGTATGTTTTTTCAGCAATTCTATCTGTGCTCAACTGATCGAAGTAAAGCCTGAAAACTTGGGTATGTCTTCAGAAAGATTAGAGCGAATAACTAATCTTTCAAAAGCATATTTGAATGATTATAATATCCCTGGGATAGTTACTATAGTATCACGCAAAGGGAAAATCGTATACTACAAAGCTTTTGGGAAGAGAGGGGTTCAAGATGAAACCCCATTGGCAAAAGATGATTTATTTAGAATTTATTCGATGACTAAGCCAGTTACGGCAGTAGCAATAATGCAACTTTATGAACAAGGAAAATTTCAATTAAATGACGCTGTATCAAAATTTCTACCAGAATTAACCGATTTAAAGGTACTCAATGAAGAAGGTGAGTTAGTAAATACCTTATCAGCGATGACAATGCATCATTTATTAACACATACAGCTGGATTTAGCTATGGGTTTTCAGATGATCCAGTGGATATTCAATATGCAAATGCTAATCTTTTTCTTTCTGAGGATCTAGATGACTTTGCAAATCGGGTTTCCAAGCTTCCGCTAAAATTTCAACCAGGTACGAGGCACCAATATTCTGTTGCGGTTGATTTAACAGGTTTAATCATTGAAAGATTATCGGGTCAATCTCTGGATAAATATTTTGATGAAAACATATTCAAACCCCTTGGTATGAAGGATACTTTTTTTCAAGTTCCAACAGATAAAAGAGATCGGTTTTTAACCCGTTATCGATATGATTATATAAAAAAACACCCTGTTGAATATCCATCCACCCCTAAGCAGGCTATGAGTGATTTTATTAATGTTTCTATGTTTTCTGGTGGGGGTGGTCTTGTTTCTACCGCTATGGATTATATGATTTTTGCAGAGGGCTTACGCAATGGTGGAATGTACAATGGGCAAAGAATTTTGAGTTCAAAAACAATAAAATTTATGACTAAAAATCATTTTGAAAGTGTTATTAAGCCTTTTGAGGGAGGAGACATGAATTTTCTTAAAAAAAGTAACTCAGATGGGTTTGGTTGGGGAATAGGTTTTGGATTAGTGACAGAGAGCACGAAAAAGGGAATTATAGGAAGCGATGGTGAATATTATTGGCAAGGACCCAGTTCAATTTTTTGGGTTGATCCTACCGAAGATATTATTGTTGTTTCAATGATTCAAATAATGAGTGCACCTTTTGATAGAAGAAGTGATATCAAAATAGCGACTTATCAGGCAATTGAAGAATCCTACGAGTAGTTAGTTCTTAAAGAGCAAATAATAGTTTAGTCAAGATGAGCTCAAACTTGACCCTCTCATTTCTACATGAATCCTTCAATCAGTGTTCTAAATAAGCTTATTAGCTACAGTCAGTGCAGTTAGCTAGATCCAAGAGAACTGGCTTTCTAAAACGAAACCTCTTCGTGGTAATGAATGGATAAATAGTTAAAAAGCCCTGATCCTACGAAGCTTTAGAGGATCGCGCATACAGTCGTTTTAGAGGAGGTGAATAGTACTTATGAGTATTTCTCTTAATAGTTGCTCTGGTCCTTCAATAATTTTCCTTCCTTAACCCAAGCTTTCTCCCCTACCAGCACGGTCGCATCGGTAAAGAAATTCCATCGCACATAACCGCCTTCTACATTTCCCCCCAGTTCGGAATTGTCACCTAGCGATAGCCTCACCACACCAGCGCCATAGCCATAATACGGAATCCAAGGTTTGTCCTGAGCTATCGCAAGCAATGGATTAAAGCCCATGGCAAATTCCCGGAAAGAATGTCCGGCCTCTCCTGCCGCCTCCAACTCAGCCTTCGCTGCCTCTACGCCAAGCGTAGCTTTGATCTTAACGACTTTCCCTGCACGAAAAGTCAGTACCAGTCCTTCAACTTTCTGACCATTCCATATCGAGTTAGGAAACGCAATAGTTCCTTCGACGGTCTCTTCCTCTGGGGCCACACGAATAGCACCTGCTGGGAGTTCGATCTCTCGATCAATCAAGTTGCGCAGTTGCTTCCGCTTGGAAGAGGCATCACCATCTTGCTTCGTAACAGGACGGTTACCAATCTTGAATTTAATATTTGTTCCAAGAGGAGTCATTACAGTAACCCATTTATTCCGGATGGCATCTTCAAAACTCCGTTGCAGTCTTCCAAGTTTCAGGTAATCGGTCTCAAGAAAAACTTTCTGATAGTATTCGTTTATTGCACTGTCAATTTCTATCGGTTCTCCCGACAGGTCATAAGCTCCTGACCAGTGAAAATGTATCGTTCTTCCTATATTCCTTTTCAGCACATCCTGCATAGCAGCATATTCAAGATGAACGGGGTTCGCGCCTGGTAGCATCATACCAAGATCAACTTGCATAAGATGATGGGTCAAATCTCCCTTACTTTTCCCTTTTGCTTGCTTAACAAAATCAGTCTCCCATGCAACTGGCTTTGCAGAGGAATCAACCGAAAAGGTGCCGAGATAGATTGCGCCTCTCTGATGGATTTTCTCTGCCAATAAGGGAACTAGTGGATCAAAGCTGCCTGGCTGGGCCATCAGTATTACTTTTTCGCCCTCCACTAAATCACTCCTTTCCATCAGCTTGCTGGCGATGGCTTCCCAATCAGGAAATGATTTGATTTGAATGGTCGACTCTTCTTTCTTCTGACAGGCCAGCCAGCAAAAAGAGATGAGCACTATAAAACTTGGTAAGGCTAACTTTTTCATAAGCGAATAATTTTTGTGCAATCAAGAGTATGTCTTTAAACTAAAGTGGACTTTTTTCAAGGATGTATTTAGTTAATAGTTCAAATATAAATTTTTGTTTTGATTTGTTGCTTTATTTTGTAAAAGTTGTGATAGGTAAAATGCTCATAATTACAATTTTGGTAGCAATTTTGGGTATAAACCACAAGTAGAAAGCCCTGAGAAAATCCAAAGTTTCTTTCTCAAAAAGCTATTGAAAGAAGTGCTTCAGGAATAGCTATAAAGCATATAGTTATTGGCGTTGCAGCATTAATTATCATTCTGTATTTTTGCTTTGAGTCAAAGGGGGTAGTACCCCTGGAAAAGGATCGTTAAATAAATCTAAATCTTCCCAAAAAGGGTGGTCCGAAGAGCACGGGTATTGGCATGATGAATCCACTCATTGAGAAAAATTATTAGACTTTTCTAGAAAAATTCTTGCACCCTCTCCCCATTTAAACCGCTACTGATCACTAAAGAATAGGTACACATAACACCAATGATGGGAGCCTATTTTGTACTTTTAAGGTAACACCCTTCATTGCTGATGAGGTCTGAGAGCGTGAGATCAATTGAATCATTTTTTTAGCATTTGGGAAACAGCATAAGTTTGCGCTGCTCATGGTGTGCTACGGTTTTTGAGGGAAGGTAATAATAGTGACAAGTGAGAGGTGCTGTTTTTACTTGGGGGTCATTGATTGGAGTTGCTCTATTGATGCTCCTGAGTATGAAGCTTGTGGAGGATAAATAAAAAAAGGACTCTGAAGCTATTTTGCCAGAATCCTTGGAACTATTGGGTACATAGCTCGATCAGTTGCTTAATGTACGAAACGTTACTTATCTAACAGACCAATCAGTATAGTTAGATGTCCAGGTACCAAGCTTTGCCAGTCCAGCATTAACAGATTCTAGTTTTTGTCTGATGGCTTGTCCCATTTCTGTTGAGCTGCCGTCAGCATTATAATATAAATTTCTATCAGCTTCAGAATCAAAAATCTAAATCATACTAATTTTACCTTCTTCTTGGCCTCTTAATCCATCTGCTAGATATATTTCAGCTTTATATTCCTTTTCATAGGATGGGATAGTATTTTTCATCCAATAATCTTCGAATTGCTGAGCACTTACTCCTTCATCTAGCTTGACATCCAAAACTAAAACCAACTCCTCTGTTGTAGCAAATGGTTAAATAGTTAAAAAGCTCTGACAGAACGAATGTTGAAGAGCCCGTACTTAGCGTTGTAGAGCTGTATATCAGTTCAAGGATAAACTTTAGTGAACCTAAAAATTTTCAACAAGCAATTCAGTGAGATTTCCTCTAGCTCTCTTTTTTACTCCAACTCAGTATTTTGCCCCTTTCAATTCTCTGCGACTGCAAGAGATACGATTGTATGTCTTTTCTGGTAAACTATCCTTAAATGCGGAACATCTTTAAA
>CAJJCN010000082.1 GCA_905182655.1 Flammeovirgaceae bacterium UBA4465 | reverse complement strand
CAAATAATGGGACCTTTGAGGTCATCTTTAAGTTTGCGTACGGCTAAGTATTCTAGTATTCGATCTTTAACTTTATCAAGCCCAAAATGATCTCGATCTAATATTTTTTGTGAATTCTTAAGGTCAAAATTATCTGCAGTTAATTCATTCCATGGCAAATCCACCAGTAGTTCTACATAATTCATCGCCACAGGATACTCTGCTGCTGCTGGATTCATACGCTGAATTTTATCCATTTCTTTGAAGAAATGAATTTTTACTTCATCAGGCCAATTCTTTTCATCAGCACGGGTTTTTAAGGTTTCAATTTCTTGATCAGGTCCATCATTGCCGAGTTCATTTTGTAGGATGCGCATTTGCTGCCTCAGAAAATAATCTCTTTGTTGTTGATCAATATCTGTATGAACTTTTTTCTGAATTTCTTTTTTTAATTCGAGCATTTGCAGGTCCTTCATCATGAGTTGCAATAACTTCTCTGCTCTTTTTATAGGATCATTTATTTCTAATAATTTTTGCTTTTCAGCAACTTCTGCGTTGACATTTCCTGCTAAAAAATGGGTCAAAAAAGAATAGCTATCTATGTTATCCAAAGCAATTTGCGCCTCCTTTGGAATTTCGGGATTGAGCTTCATGATCTTATTGGCGGTATCCTTCAGTGATTGGACAATGGCCTCTGTATTCTCTTTTTCTAGGTCAAAGTCAAGATCGTTTAACACCGCATATTTTGCTTTGATAAAAGGCTTTTCGCTCGTTAATGCTAATATTTTAAAACGTTTTTGACCCTGAATGATGATCGTTGTATTACCATCAGGAAGGACCAACATTTTAAGAATTTTAGCTACCGTACCTGTGCTGTTCAGATCATTTATGCCGGGTTCTTCAATTTTGAGATTTTTCTGAGCAGTAACCCCAATGATTCGGTCTCCTTTATAGGCTTGCTTTACCAGTTTGACTGACTTTTCGCGACCGACGGTTATTGGGATGACCACACCAGGAAACAATACGGTATTTTTAATGGGAAGTATGGGAAGCTCATCGGGCAATTGATCATCCGTGAGTGAAGGAATTTCTTCAGAGGTAATTAATTGAATGACTTCTTCGGGATCTTCCTCGGAAAAGTCAGGATGAAAAATCTGAAAATTTTTATTCATACTATGTCAATATGGCAGTTTTATGCCTTTTAAGGAGTTATTAATGATTTGTCTTTTAGTAGATCAATACTTATGCCAAATAATTTAATGTCTGCTTTTTAAGATTATCTTTACCCCAACGGATTCAAGTATTCTATGTGGATTTCCAAAGCAATTTTAAAAAAGGCCAGCGTATGAACCCAATCAAGGTCTTATTTTTGTTAAGTATTTTAAGTATAAATCATCTTGCCCATGCACAGAGTGAAGCACCTACGGTGCTCAAGGTAGATAACGACAAGCTTTCGTCAAATATTATTGTAAATCGATATGATTTTGATAACATCAATAAAATCCCTCGTTATTTTAAAAAATCTCAAATTATTTTGCTAAATAAGCTCGAAAAAAAGAAGGATTATCAGGCCCAATACGGTATTCTATCTAAGTATGTTCGGAATTTTGGGATCGAAAACTTTTATTCTGAAACTCGATTGCTTTGGCGACTGGCAAAGTTGACTGAAATGTTTGGTGATTATGAAGATGCCAAATCTCTTTATCGCTTGGTCTTGAGACATCACCACGGTGGAATCAATACAGATGAAATAGAGTTGTATTATGATTCCTTAAATAACCAGGAAGTGGCGCAGTTCGTGCCCATTGAATATTATTATGAGATGGTGGAGCATCGAAAACTCATAGATACCTTGATGCCGCCGAAGGGTGTATTGCTCAATATGGGATTTTTTGTAAACAGTAGGGGGGCTGATTACGGACCGGCACTTAGTCAAAATAATGGGGCGTTGCTTTTCACCTCACAAAGAGAAGAGCTGAGCCTTGAGATTAACAAAAAGAAGAATGAAGATCTATACATTAGTTATCCGGATGCTTATGGCACTTGGTCTAAAGCCTATGCCATGGAAGAAATTAATTCTAATTATAATGAGGGTTCAGCCTGTTTAAGTGCAGATGGAAATACTTTATATTTTTCCCGATGTGATTGTCCCTCGTGCTACGGGGATTGCGATCTTTTCAGTGCTTCCTTGAAGGATAGTACATGGACGGACATAAAAAATCTGGGAATCAATGTAAACAGTTTAAGTTGGGATTCACATCCCTCTTTATCTCATAGTGAAGATACTCTATTTTTTGCATCAGATCGTTTGGGTGGTTTTGGCTTATCTGATATTTACTTTACTACGAAAAAGGATGGATCTTGGACGCAAAGCCAAAATATGGGCCCTATCATCAACACCAGAAATAATGAAGTGAGTCCGTTTTACCACCCACTTTTTGGAGTTCTTTATTTCTCATCAAATGGACAGCTTTATAATTTTGGGGCATTTGATATTTACAAATCATATCTGGTCAAGGATAAATGGAGTGAGCCTATTAATATTGGGCCTTTGGTCAATGGAACTGGGAGTGAATTTTATTTCACTATTGATGCGAGTTCTAAAGATCTGTACTATGCAAGATCATCTTCCAAAGACTTAGATAAATTGGACTTGTATTCTTTTCCGCTTCCTATGGGTGCCAGACCTGATGCGATCTCACAATTGAAGGGAAGTTTGACGGATGCATTGACAGGAACACCTTTTGGTGGTATTGTGTCGGTAGTAGATATGGATCAAGGGGTAGAGGTAGCCCCAAAATACCTGAAAGATGATGGAACTTTTGAGTTTGATTTAATCGATCAGCGAAATTATTTATTGGTGATACAGGGAGATGATTTCTTTAGAATAGAGGAAGCGTTTTATTTAGATGGCTATGTGGAGATAAATAAGACGACAGAGCCTATGACCGCACGAATGAAGTTTGAATCTATAGAGTTCGACAATGGAAAAGATGAAATTAAGCCCGAAATGTATGGGGACCTCAATAAAATTATTAATTTTTTATATGACAATATTCAGTTTAAATTGAAGATTTCAGGTCATACAGATTCTCAAGGATCTCAAGCGTTGAATTTACAATTATCCAAAGATCGAGCGGAAAACATTCGAGACTATATTGTGCTTTTTGCAGGTATTCTGGAAAGTCGCGTGGATTGGGAAGGATTGGGAAGCTCTGAGCCTTTGGTGAAAGAAATGACTGATGCAGATAAGAAAATTAATCGCAGGGTAGAGTTTCAAATCTACAGAGAGGGTGGGTAGGATAAATAAAAGGCTCAGGTTTGTGGTAAGCGAATGAGTCTAGAATAGCTTGATGATGTCATTGAGTATAGCATAGCTCATCAATGCCAAAAGCAATACCATGCCCACTTTTTGGGCGTTTTCGAGAAAGGCATCAGAGGGCTTTTTGCCCGTTACCATTTCCCAAGTTAAAAACACGACGTGTCCGCCATCTAATGCAGGGATAGGTAAAAAATTCATAAAGGCGAGTACCATGGAGAGCATTCCCGTAATGCGCCAAAATCGCTGCCAATCCCAAGTGCCTCCGAAAATTCTCGCAATGCCTATAGGACCGGAGAGAGATTTACTCGCGGATACTTCACCGGCAAATATTTTTTTAAATCCTTTGATGTTGTCCCAAACAATACTGAAGGCCAATTCAGTTCCCAATGGGATAGATTCTGCAAACGTATATTCAATCCTAGAAATTTCATTCAACCGATTGGCTTGAAAGCCAATTTTACCTTCCTCATTGACGTCAATAGTTAAGGTTCTTTGGACATTAGATCGATTAACTAATAAAGTAATCTGGGTCCTAGCTAGGGTATCCATACTCGCTTGCAGTTGATCATAAAATTCAATTTCAGCACCATTTAATGCGATGATTTTATCGCCTACTTGGAGTCCACCAAGATCCGCAGGGCTGCCTTCGATGACCGTACCAATATCAAAAATTAATCTATAAAAAATAAATTTTTGGGCATTGTTTTCTTCCGCAAAATCATCAACAAAATCATTGGGTATAGGAATGGTTAATATTTTCCCATCACGATTTATAGTGAAGTATCCATCACTACTAAGTAGGACGGCTGGACTAGCCAAGTCTCTAAAACGCACATAGTCTTCGCCATTGATATCAAGTATCCTATCTCCGGTTTTAAGTCCTATGGACTCACCCAATTCATAAGCTACGATCCCGTATTTGTTTAATTCTTGTTTGGATAAATAAGTATCCCCTTGCGTATATTTAAACCCTATAAATATAACGATACCAAGGATCACATTGACGATGATTCCACCCATCATCACGATCAGTCTTTGCCAGGCGGGTTTGGACCTAAATTCATGTGGCTGAGGTGCTGCACGCATGGCAGTCACATCTAACGATTCATCGATCATACCAGAGATTTTAACAAATCCTCCTAAGGGAATCATACCAAAAGAATATTCAGTATCTCCAAATTTTTTACCCCAAATTTTTGGCGGAAAACCAATAGAAAATTGCTCTACCCGCATACCAAAGGCTTTGGCGGCAAGTAAATGTCCTAATTCGTGTAACCCTACTAAAATGGACAAACCGAGAATCAGCTGCCCTACCATGATGAATACTTCCATTAATGAATCAATTCGTTTGCTTTAGTTCTTGTTTCTTTATCGGTACTGATTAAATCCTCCAAATTGGGAGCACGAAGATAAGATACTTTTTCGAGGCAGTTTTCAATAACCTCGGATATCTGTAAGAATCCTATGCGATCATGTAAAAATGCTTCGACGGCAACCTCATTGGCTGCATTGAGAATACAGGGATGATTTCCTCCAGAAGTACAGACGTCATAAGCCAATTGAAGGTTTCTGAAAAGTTTAATATTGGGAGGTTCAAAAGTCAGATTTGAGTAATCTGTAAAATTAAATCTTGGGAAATTTGAGGGGATTCTTTTAGGGTAACCCAGGGCATATTGTATGGGGAGTTTCATATCAGGAAGTCCCATTTGGGCCTTCATAGAACCATCTTCAAATTGAACCAAGGAATGAATAATAGACTGAGGATGAACAATGACTTCTATTTGGTCGGTCCTCAATCCAAAAAGCCATTTGGCCTCAATGACCTCAAGTCCTTTGTTCATTAAGGTAGCAGAATCAATGGTGATTTTAGCTCCCATGACCCAATTAGGATGTTTAAGGGCTTGTTCTTTTTTTATATTTTGAAGGAAGGCTGCATCCTTACCTCGGAAAGGTCCGCCAGAAGCCGTTAAAATAATTTTTTCAAGTGGATTATGATGTTCACCTACCAAGCATTGAAAAATAGCTGAATGTTCTGAGTCCACTGGAAAAATGGGAACCCCAGACGCTTCAGCTAGTTTCATGATAATTTCCCCAGCCACTACCAGTGTTTCTTTGTTGGCCAAAGCAATAGGCTTTTTGGCCTCTATTGCCTTTATCGTAGGCATCAATCCTGCATAACCGACCAGCGCAGTGAGTACTAGGTCTATGGTGTTCATTTGTACGGCATCATTGACTGCTGACATACCTGCATATACTTTGATGCTTAAGGGATCTAAGGCATTAAAGACTTCTTTGTAAATAGATTCATCTGTTACGATGACTACGTTGGGATTAAATTTCTTGGCCTGTGCCACAATCAAAGTTGCATTTTTATGACAGGTGAGTAATTCTATCTGGAATAATTTAGGATGGGCTTCAATCACTTCAAGGGCCTGTGTCCCAATGGATCCGGTAGATCCGAGAATAGCTATATTTTTCAAAATACTTTTATTTTTCTTTGAATGGATGGAGTGCATCGACCATTTTTCTATCGTTGCTCAATCTAGGCACTTTGTTTTGGCCGCCCAATTTACCGATGGATTTCATGTATTCTATAAAGGCGTCAGCTTTGAGTGTGACCACTTGTAATGGATCCAATACCGCACCACTTACTAAATCATCATAATAGCTATTGAGCTGTTGCATATTCAAATTTAACTCTTTTTTGAAAGCGGATAAATCATGGGGTCTTTGAGCAAATGAGATATACCATTCGTGAAGTGGGAGCCCAGAGGTTGGGTTAACTTGAGGCGCAACCGTATATTCAATGAGTTCGGTTTCAGGAAATTTCAAACAAGTGAGGGTCATGGCTTTCTCTATTTCTTCACCAATAACATGTTCTCCGAATGCAGAGATGAAATGTTTAATTCTGCCGGTCACGATAATGCGATGCGGATAGGTACTTAGAAATTTGACAGTATCCCCTATAGCATAACCCCAAAGACCTGCATTACTATTCAAGATGACAGCATAATTGACCCCAATTTCAACTTCTTCAAGGGTAAGTCTTTTGCGTGGCTCTTTAAAAAAATCTGAGGCGGCAATAAATTCAAAAAAAATTCCACTGTTAGAAAGTAAAAGGAGACCTTTTGAGGCTTGGCTATCTTGATAAGCAATAAATCCTTCAGATGCGGGATAGGTCTCTATGCTGTCGATAGTTTTTCCTATGGTTTCGTATAACTTTCTTTGATAGGGATCAAAACTTACCCCACCGTATACAAAAAGGGAAAAATTAGGAAAAATATCTTTGATAGATTTACCTTTTCTACTCACCAATTTGTCAAAATACATTTGAACCCAAGGAGGAATACCAGAAATTAAAGATAAGTCTTGATTTTCAGTTTCTAGAACGATTTGGTCCACTTTCTGCTCCCAGTCTTCCAAGCAATTGGTGGGATAGCTTGGCAGCTGATTGGATTTAAGGTAAGCTGGGACTAAATGATTTACGATCCCAGATAACCTGCCGGTTGGAATACCTGAGGTATATGTTAAGGTGGGACTACCAGAAAGGAATATCAGTTTTTTATCTAGAAAGGTACTGTTTCCTGTTTCATTTACATAGGATAACAATGCATTTCGGGCACTGTTGATGTGGTTGGGAATGGAATCTTTCGTGATGGGGATGTATTTGACCCCACTAGTTGTTCCAGAGGTTTTGGCTAAATAGGCAGGTATACCTGGCCAAAGAACATCTTTTTTGCCCTTAAGAATTTCATTGATATAGGGCTTTAATTCTTCATAGTCACGAATTGGTACGCGCTGGGTAAAGTCCGTATGATTTTGGATTTCATCAAATTGATGGTCTCTTCCAAATTGGGTTTTTGAACCTGATTTTATCAGTTTTCTAAACAAGTTGGATTGAAACTTACCTGGATTAAGCGCCCATTTTTTTTGGTCGTTAACTACCCATTTGGCCAGTGGCTTACTTAAGAGAGATCGAATCCCCATGATTATGAAAATAAGTAATTAACGGTTTTAGATGCTTTCATTATTCTACAAAATTACTATGGTTAAGTTTTGATTGGCAGATTATTGAAAAATCATTTTGATTAAAATCTCTTTTAACAATTTTTAAAGGGTGGGCGAGTAGCTTTTTGCGGCGGATATTTTGTCTTACTTTGGAAGGCAAACAGAAATTTAGTGCGGGAGGGCAAAAGGGAAAATAAAATGTGCCTTTTGTTTGAGGTAAATTAAATGGCTTTTAATTTTATTTTTTTCTTCAACTCTTCTATTGAGTATTTAAATTTGGAATTGGTGTCAATCATATCGCTTACGGACTGCAAGGCATAGATCACCGTACTGTGATCTCGACCTCCAAAATGATAACCAATGGATTTTAATGAATGGTTCGTATAGTCTTTGGCAAAATGCATGGCTACTTGTCTTGCAATGACCACTTCTTTTTTTCGCGTTTTTGCCTTCATGTCATCGATAGAAATATTAAAATATTCACCTACCGTTTTTTGGATGTAATCAACTCCTACTTCTGAATCAATATGAGAGACTATATTTTTAAGAATCGTTTTGGCAAGTTCTAAATCTACTTCGACATTGGTGAGAGAGGCATGGGCAATCATTGAGATAATTACGCCTTCCAATTCCCGAATATTGGTATTGACACTATACGCTAGATATTCAATTACTTGATCGGATATAATAATCCCATCTGCCTGCAATTTTTTTCTAATGATGGCGATACGCGTTTCGAAATCAGGTTGTTGAATATCTGCGGTCAAGCCCCATTTGAATCTCGAGACCAATCGCTCTTGAAGACCACTTAAATCTTTTGGAGGCCGATCCGAAGTCATGATGATTTGCTTTCCAGATTGATGTAAGTGATTGAATATATGGAAAAATATTTCTTGAGTTTTTTCTTTGTCTTTTAAGAACTGAACATCATCCAACATGAGTACATCCACATTCCTGTAATAAGCAATAAATTCCTGAAGGCTGTTACTTTTCAGCGCATCTATGAATTGATTTGTGAATTTTTCAGAAGCCACATAGAAAACATATTTTTCGGGATGATTGCGTTTGATTTCGTTACCAATGGCCTGAATTAAATGGGTTTTTCCTAGACCAACGCCCCCATAAACCATAAATGGATTGAATGAGGTAATTCCTGGTTTATTGGCCACGGCAAATCCTGCAGATCTTGCCAATCGGTTACAATCACCTTCGATGTAATTTTCAAATTGATAATTGGGGTTTAGGTTAGAGTCACTGGCCAGTTCTTGCATGAACTGAGGATTTTTATATTTATCATATCCATTGACGCGAGATTTATTAAACCCACTTTTGTTTCCACCTACATTGACTGTATAGGGTTGGTTAGATGCACTGCCATTATCCATGACCACGGAATACTCTAGTTTCCCATTTTGACCGATAACTTTTTGAACCGCTTGCTGTAGGATGTGTACATAATTTTCTTCGAGCCACTCATAGAAAAATTGACTGGGCACCTGAATAGTCAATACTTCATCTTCAATTTTCACTGGAACAATGGGCATGAACCACGTACTAAAGCTTTGAGC
>CAJJCN010000081.1 GCA_905182655.1 Flammeovirgaceae bacterium UBA4465 | reverse complement strand
TAAAGAAAAAATATGGCCTTTACCTGCTTTTTATTTTCAAGTTGAGATAGGTCAGTCTGTTTTTCAGTTTCAAAAAGTTACTGGATTAGAAGCAAAAACTAATTTTATAAAATACTCTCATGGAAACTCAAAACAAAACTACGATTATAATATAGCAGGTCGTACGGTGTACGGTGATGTTACCATGGAGAAGGGAGTATTTTCAAAAGACGTTAGATTATTTGAATGGTGGAAAAATAACTTGATTGAAGCTAAACCACAGACCGTTTTAATCAAGTTAGGGAGCATGGCTTCCGAAGATGGAAAAACTAAATTCTCTCCAGAAATGAGTTGGTCGTTGTCTGCCGCTATTCCGGTTCAAATAAATTTTTCAGAAATGGATTCACAAAAAAAAGGGGCACCTGCCATTGAAAAATTAGTCATCAAATTTGCGGATATGGTTGTTATTTTACCTTAGTAATGATTTATAAGCTTTAATTATTTCAATTTTGAGCGAACAAAAATTTAAAGAACCTATACTAAGTTTTAGTTTTTCGGTTGAAGTGACTACTTTTCCTGGGGATGATACCAATTGGCAATCCGTAAAAGGTATTACAAAGTCCTTGGAGACAGAGCCTATATATTCGGGAGGGGATGCAAACACTGCTTATCACTTGCCCAAACATACCTTATACGAAGACTTAGTTCTTGAACGAGGCCTCATTGAAACTAAATCGAAATTTTATACATGGTGTCAAAAAATGATTGACAGTGGTGGAGACTTTTGGGTTCACAGCATAGCCCCAAAAGAAATAATTGTAAAATTAAGAGACGGCTCTGGCACGAAAGTTTTGGCAGCATGGAACTTTAAAAATGCGTATCCTATAAAGATAGAGATGTCTGAATTTAGGGCTGACAAAGATGCCATTGCAATAGAAACGATTACCCTTAAGTATAGTTCATTTACAAGATCACTTTAACTATCTTAAAATTTAAATCGAAAGTATATCTCTTTAAATTTAATTTTATAAATTATGGCAATCAAAGTGAATCAATTTTCAATAAAGGCAAAGGTAAACGATCAAAATAAGACCGAATATTTTGGAAATGAATCCGCATCTGAATCTGTAACAAAGAAAGATGTAGGGAAGGAAGAAGAACTTATTCAAAAATGTTTTGATAAAGTAGTAGATTACCTTAAAAATGAGAAAGATAGATTTTAAAAATTATGGCAGTTCTGTTATTGACCATCAATGCATTCAAGTCCTCTAAGTGTAGCAAATCTGATTTAGTAGGTTCTTTTACTGTTCAATTAAATCCAACGGGTTATACCAAAGCATGGCAGAGAAAAGAACCTTTACCTCCTATTACTTTAGCTAATGGATTGAAAATTTCCATGACCCCACCTCCAGATGCTGAGGAAATCGATTTATCCTTTACATTGGATGATACAGGAGCGATACCAGGGAACTCCAATATAGTTGATAGCATCAAATCACTTAAAGCACTTTGTATAGATGTCAATTCAAGCACCCATACTACAAATTGGTTAAAGCTAATATGGGGTTCATTACAATTGACTTGTAAAATGGATTCTCTGTCCGTAAACTATACACTTTTTGATTTTATGGGATTTCCGATAAGAGCAGTGCTCACTGCTCATTTCAAAGAAGTGGTGGATCTGGATCAGAAGTTAGGTAAATTAAATTCACCGGATATGTCTCACCTCATCGAGATCAAAGAGGGTGATAATTTACCCTTGATGTGTGAAGATATTTATGGAGATTCTAGTTTCTATTTACAAGTAGCCGCAGCCAATGATATTGTTGATTTTAGGAATTTAGTTCCTGGTCAACAAATTCTTTTTCCTAGACTAGAAAAATAATATGGCATCTCCGATAACTAGTAATATGGGTATTCCTAGCTGTTCAGTAATGGTTGGAGGAAAGGATATGGGTGCTACGTATGGTATAAAGTCTATAGTTGTAACCAAAGAGATTAATAAGGTTTCCAAGGCTAGAATAATTATTATGGATGGCAATCCGTCGGATGAAACTTTCGACGCGAGTGCAAGTAAGGATTTTGACCCAGATAAAGTCATTTCCATCAAAATGGGTTACAATCAAAAAGAGCAGGAAGTCTTTTCTGGTGTAATCACGGGGCATAGTTTGAAAGTTAGGTTTAGGTCTTCAGAGCTCGTTCTCACTTGCATGGATAAAGCCTTTCAATTAGCGACAACCCGAAAGACCACTAATTTTGTCAAAAAGAAAGATAGTGATGTTATTTCAGAAATAATTGGAGGTTATGGATTGTCTAAAACAGTCAGTGCCACAACCTTTAAACATCCAAACTTAGTACAGTACAATTGCTCTGATTGGGATTTTCTTCTAGCACGTGCAGATGCCAATGCCATGGTAGTAATCAATGAAGGAGCTAAATTAAGTGTTGCTGAACCAGTGGTAAGCGGGAGTGCTGTACTAGATATAAATTTCGGTCTAGAAATTATAGATTTTTCTGCCGATATGGATGCTATAAATCAATTAAGTTCAGTAGAATTTCAATCTTGGGATAGTGAAAAATTGAGCTTGGTGAAGTCAGCAGGAACCGAACCACCAGTAAATGCCCATGGAGATATTACTGGAAAAAAACTTTCTGCGGTTGGAAAAAGCCCTGAATTGGCTTTAAACACTTCAACACCAGAAGATAGTGGCCTGTTAAAGTCTTGGGCTAAGTCTCATTTACAACATTCTAGATTATCCAAAATAAGAGGGTTTGCTTCTTTTGTAGGTAATGCAGCACCGGAAGTTGGGAAATTAATCAATCTTGCAGGGTTTTCACCTCATTTTAATGGCTTGGCTTATCTTACTAAAATTGTTCACACCTTTGAAGATGGATTTTGGAAAACTGAAACGGGGTTTGGATTACAACCTAAGACCTTTACTGATAACGGTAATATAGAGGGTCCAAGTGCACTTGGTTTGTTGCCTGCTATTTCAGGGATACATATAGGAAAGGTTAAAAAAATGGACACGGACCCAGCAGGGGAATACAGAGTTCAAGTAGATGTACCTTTTATAGAGACCTCTGGAGAAGGTTTGTGGGCAAGGTTGAGCCATCTTCATGCGTCACCTGATTATGGCTATTATTTTTATCCTGATGTAGGAGATGAAGTGATCCTTTCATTTGTCAACAATGACCCAAGATTTGCCGTTATTATTGGATCACTTTATAGTAAAAAAAACAAGCCACCTTTTACTCCGGAAAAGGAGAATAAAGATAAAGCAATCATTACAAAAAATAAATTAAAATTAACCTTTGAGGATGAGAAAAAAATAATTACAATTGAGACACCTGGAGGCCAAAAAGTAACGCTTGATGATGAAGGAAAATCATTAAAATTAGAAGACGAAAACAAGAATTCAGTTTTACTAAATGATAAAGGGATCACTCTTGATAGTGGTAAAGATTTGATTTTTAAGTCAAAAGCAAAAATTACGATGGACTCAGGAGCAGCCACAGAAATAAAAAGTAAGGTTGATTTGAAATTGAATGGAGCGAATATAGCCCTGAAAGCGAAAGCCAAGGTAGGTTTACAAGGGGCTACAACAGAGGTCAAAGGTTCCGATAAAGTGATTCTTAAAGGGGGAGCGGTTAATATAAACTAGTTAGTATATTTTTTTAGGAACAAAATATGTTTGTATATTGAAAGTGAAATCTATTTGGCCTTGATGGCTCATTTCACTTATGATTCTAAAATTTAGATAATTGAGAAAAGAATTAAATAAATCAGATAATTGGAGTGATGCTAAAGAGCATGAGACCTAAGGGTTTATTACATTAGTTACGAGCAGATAAAAATTGCGGCGATATTATAAATGGTGAACCAAGGTACCTTGGAGTTAATGATAGTTTTAAGAAAACGATAGTATCATAATGGCTAAAGATTTAAAATCCTTTTTGGGTACTGGTTGGAGTTTTCCTCCTTCTTTCAATAAACATACGAAAGCTGTGGATATGGTGACGGATGAAGTAGATATTAGTCAAAGCTTAAAAATTATTTTATTCACGGATTTAGGCTCTAGAATCATGCGATCAGATTTTGGCTCCGATGTGAAAAATTTCACTTTTGAAAGCATAAACAAAGGATCTCTTGCCCGCTTAGCAGATACTGTAGAGGGGGCGATCAATCGGCTTGAGCCTAGGATAGATTTAGAAAAAGTAGATATTGACCAATCTGAGCTAGTAGATGGAAAGCTTTTAATTCAATTGACATACATGATAAAATCTGTTAACGTAAGAACCAATGCAGTATTTCCTTTTTATATAAAAGAAGGTACTCATATTACTGATATGTGAATATGAATCAATTAGATACTCTAAAGTCAAATGGATCTTCAGTATTAAATAGGTATAATAAATACCTTCAAGAAGATTTTATTCGTATTGATGAAAGATCTCTGTCAGATTTATTGAACTTCATAAGCGATTTTAGTTCCCACATTCAATTTGTCAATAATGACAATAAGCCTGAAGGTGACTGGTCTGGTTTTTTCAATCAAAACCTGGCTTTTCAGATTGCTTCAATAGCATCATTTGATACAAATTCGTTGAACCAAAACTATAAAAATGGTGAGATAGATTTAAAAGAAACAAGAACTACTTTAGATCATGATAAACAGCTTTTAGAACAACTAAAATTAATAGCCAATTTATTTAGAACTATCAATGAGTGGTATGTAAAGTCTAAGATTGACCTAGTCTATCTTTCTGAGAATAGCTTATTTAAACAGTTAAGTAACTCTATCAGAACGACCTTATCTCAGCAATTAAAGGAATTCATTAAATTGGTGCGTGAGATTAAAAGTCAATCGACATTGGCAGAAGATGAATTATTCGACATGGATTTATTTGATAAAATCTGGACCGAATCATCAAATGAATTTATCGACTTGGATAAAGAGGATACTGCCATAGATTTAAATAGAGGGATCAAAGAACTCTCAGTTATTTTTAATTCAATTTTGGGCTTCACGAATTACATGAAGTCTGCAGCGCCAAAATTATTAAAGGATATGCTCACCCATTATCCTTATCATCCGCCTCATGTTTCTTTATTGATTGCCTTCTTGGAAGGCTATGAACATACCCAGAAAGACATCAACAATGTTCTGAAAAATCAATTGAATTATTTTTACTTAGATATTTTAGGACAAAAATCAAGACAAGCTACTCCGGATCAAGTATTTATAACTCTTGAACCTTCAGATCATATTCTTAAATATGATCTTCCTCCAGGAACTTTATTGTACGCTGGAATTGATGAAGAAGGATATGAGTATACTTATGAAACAGATCATGGTATAGAGTTAAATTCGGCCCAAGTTTCAGATTTAAAATTGATACACGTAGCTCAAAATGGTATCATTGGTTTAGGCAATACCTTTAAATCAGTTTCTAATATCTTTCAAAGAGAAGTAATGTTGAATGATGAGGGAAAAACATTAGATATCACCAATAATCCTGGTGCTTTTGATTCTTTTGGAAAAGATCAATCTGATCTAAGTTTAAAAGATCGAGATATGGAACAAGCCAGAATTGGCTTCGCGCTATCTTCTCCGGTTTTAATTCTCAAAGAGGGCTTGAGACGGGTTACTTTAAATTATAAGTTTAGTCTTAAATCACTATCAGCCTTAATTTCTTTTATTGAAGAAATTTCTCATGAGGAGGGTCTTTCTGCAGACGCGGGGTTTAAGAAAATCATTTCAAATATTTTTGATATTAGGGTGACTACTTTAGAGGGTTGGTTCGATGTGACTTCTTATGAAATTATACCTCCTAAGAACTGGGTTTCGGGCGAAATACAGTTTCAAATCGCCTTTGATCGAGGAGATCCAGAAATATTGGGATACAATGCAGAAGTACATGGTGAAGGATATTCAACTGAATGGCCGGTTTTCGAATTCAAGTTATCTTCAGAAAGAGCCATGTATTCGTATTCTTTTATCAAAGACTTAACGATTGAGACTTGTGAGATAAGGGTCGAGGTTTCAGAAATGAAAAACTTATCAGTATTTAACGATCTTGGTAAATTAGATATAACGGTTCCATTTTCGCCATTTGGTTCTGCTCCCGAATCAGGGGCGTATTTTTTGATAGGAAATGAGGAAATTTTTCAAAAAAGAATCACTGACTTAGCCATTGATATTAAGTGGCATAATTTACCTAAAAAGCCGGGTGGATTCAAGACGTATTATGAGGCCTACCAAAATAATATTTCTAATGATTCTTTTAAAGTAGGGATTACAGGTTTAACTGATTTCCAGTTTCACCCCGAAGAACTAGATAATGTTCAGAATTTTGATCTGTTTGGTAGTGTAGGTAATGAAGATAGATTGAATAATCAATCATACCTTGGTGAGGTCAATATTGATAAATTGAAACTGAAACCTATTTACGATAGTATTGATGTTGAAAATTTTGATAACAGTTCAAAAACAGGATTTTTCAAAATAGAATTATTGGGGCCTGAAGATGGTTTTGGTTTTGGTTTGTATTCAGAATTGTACACAAATGCCCTCATGGAAAATGCGCCACAACCCAAAGCAGGAATTTTCCCTGCTAAGGAAAAGCCAAAGGTGCCTATACCTAAAGAACCACTATCTCCCCAAATACGGGAGATGACACTAAAATATTCTGCGAATACTTTGATCACATTGGATCAAAATAAACTGAGTAATAACATCAAAACGGGTAAAGATCAAATTTATCATCTGCATCCCTTTGGCAATTTTTTGATTTTTGATGAGGGTATACCTTCTCATAATCATTGGTTTCCTCAATTCAACGATGAAGGTTATTTAATACTGGGTATTGATAATCTTCCTGTACCCGCAGAGATGTCCTTGTATTTTGAATTGGAGGATAATATACAAAATGAAATAGATCAAATAGAGATACCCTCTATCAGATGGTCTTATCTAGTTGATAATCAATGGATTCCTTTTAGTGAAAATGAGATCATTAATGACGGCACACACAACTTTACGACCTCTGGAATTGTTCAGCTTAAGATTCCAACATTAATCAATAAAGCCCATGATATCTTACCGACAGATAAATATTGGATCAGCGCTTCGACACTAAATAATTCAAAACTGCTGTCAAAAATTAAATTGATCAAGAATAATGGTGTGTTGGCCACTTGGACGGCTCACAAATCAGATGCCCATTGGGAACAGAACATTCCTGCTGGTACTATTGATAGATTGATTCAAGCTAGAGATGAAGTTAATAATATAAGTCAGCCTTATGCTTCTTTTGGCGGTAGGAGTAAGGAATCAATGTCTGATTTATACATGCGGGTATCAGAAAGAATTCAACATAAAAATAGAGGGATTACCCCGGAGTTTATCGAAAAAATTATTTTGGAAAAATTCCCAAATTTATTTCAAGTAAAATGCATTAATCATTTTAGTCACCCAGACAGCGTTATGACTGGAATGATTAAATTAATTGTGATTCCCAAGTTTTCCTTTAATGAAAATTTTTATTTACCAAAAATTGATTATTATGAGCTTAAAGCTATACAAGCTTATGTTGAAAAGGTAGTATCGCCTTTCGCTAAAGTCGAAATTGTAAATACTACTTTTGAAAAGGTCAAGATAACAGGTCAGATCAAAGTGAGTAACAAGAGTGGATCTGGTGAATTTATGAAAAGACTTCATAAAGATCTCCGAAACTTTATTTGTCCTTGGTTTGCTAGTCGTCAGGTGGAAATGAACTTAGGTGGTTCTATAGAAAGAGATGATATCATGACATTTATTGAATCATTGGATTATGTCACCTACATTACAAAGTTCTCCATTGTATTGATTCATTATGAAAAGGGGAGATTCAATATCTCTGATTCTGCAAGTAATCAAGGAACCAATAATACATTGAAATCTACTTCGCCTTGGAGTGTTTTAATACCTAGTGAAGAGCATGACATAGAATTGATTGAGCAAAAAAAAGGCGCCCTACCCGAAGAAACTAAAATCAATACAATGAAAATTGGAAGTGATTTCGTCATTACAACTGAAGAAGATGATGAAGTTATATTTCCCTTTTATGATCATGAAAAGGATACTTATTATGCTATTGAATTGGATATTTAAAAATTGATTTATTAATTATGGAAATTTTCAACCGATCAACCCTAAAGAGATTTTTTCAAAGAGGTCAGATACCGACAGAGGTTCATTTTGCCAATTTAATAGACTCTACTATTAATAAAATCGATGATGGATTTGCCAAAACCGTTGAGGATGGGCTTAAATTATCTCCTATTGGAGACTCTCAAAAATTGATAAGTTTTTTTGAAGATATAAAAGAAACACATCCGGCATGGAGTATTGCCGTTAATCCGAATGAAAGGTCAAAAGGGTTGAGTATTTCTGAAAGTACAGATGGTAGTCGACTTTTTTTACAAAAAGGAGGAAATGTCGGTATGGGTACTACCTCACCATCGTTTCCGTTAGAGGTAGATGGAGCGGTGGGTATGAAAGCTAGAGTGGGAACTTATCCAAACAAGGCAGTCATTACAGCCGATGGAGAATGGCATATTTTGATTGAAAATTTATCAGGTTGTAACATTTTCGAAATCGTGGCAAAAGTTGAAGGGGTGAAGCAACGTGGAAAATACGCCTTTGCTCATGCCATTGCCGTTGGCACACATGACAGTAAAAATAATAAGATTAACATAACTCAAGCTCAATATGGATGGTTTTGGCATCGATTGAAGTTCAGATGGAAACAAACAAATGATGGGCAATATCAGCTTGAGATTAAATCTTCCCAACATTATGGGAATGATAAAAACAATCAAGTAGTGCAAATAAAATACCACATCACCTCTTTGTGGGATGAGAGATTGGGATAACATATAGCAATATAAAAATACAATGTCGGAAGAGGATATAAAAATAATTCAGAATAAAGAAATACCAAAAGGTATGGATTATGACTTTTTGCGTAAAGAGGCCATTGGCCATACGCAAAAAATTTCTGGAGATATTTGGACGGATTACAATGCTCATGATCCTGGAGTTACTATTTTGGAACAATTTGTTTATGCGTTAACAGATATTTCATTTCGAACCAATCTAGATATACAGACGATATTATTTCATGAAGGGGATAGGAAAAACATATTAAGTAAGCATGCATTAGTCTCACCAGACGTAGCTTTTTCTCCTGGAGCAGTTACGGTTAATGATTATCGTATATTGATACTAGATCATTTTTCCGGGGTACTTTCAAATTGTTGGATCACAAAAGTGGATGATCATCTACAGGGGATTAAAGGACTTTTTAATATTGAAATCCTAGTGAAAAGTCATGTGCAATCGAAAGATTATGATCAAATTAGATCAGGAATTAAAAAATTATTCCATGCACACAGGAGTTTGGGTGAAGATTTATCGAAAATAAATATTTTAATTCCCGAAAAATTATCCTTTTCGTGTGAAATAGAGATTGACCCACGTGCTGATACCGAAGATATTTTATCAAAAATATTATTTGTAACCGAACGATATTTTAATCCTCTTGTACCGTTCTATACCTTAGAGCAATTGACCTCAGAAGGGAAATTAACAGAGGAAATTTATGATATTTCATCATTTGAAAATGGGTTTATAAAAGAGGAATCCCTCACTGGAAAAGCCAACGAATTTCATGTTTCTAAATTAACAGATGATCTATTAGGGATCAAAGGACTAAGGGATGTACTCAGTTTACGATTGGGGATCGGGGGCATACCTATTTTGGGAGATGTTATAGAAGTACCCAATGGAAAGTTTTTGACACTAGGTGTTATCGGTCAAGGGGGGCAAGCGGATCTTTTCAAGGATCTTGACATAAGTATTCAAAAGGGAGGGACTAGAGATAATTTTAATGAGGAAGCGGTAATTTATGCTACAGAATTATTAGATGCGCGCACAGAGCCCAGTTATAAGATATTAAAAGAGCTGACAGAAAAATCAGTTAACGTCAAAACAAATCAATTAAACACTTATTTACCTGTTCAAAGATCCTTTCCCGAATTGTACGGGGTGGGGACTTATATTCCCAGCGCTGATGAAAGCTCTTTGCGACAAGCTCAATCGGGTCAACTTCGAGGATATTTAGCGTTTTTTGATCAAATAATGTCCAATCATTTGGCCCAATTATCTCAAATCTCAAATTTACTTAATGTTACGGATTTAGATGAAGGTCCATTGTCGACGTATTTTGGTCAAAAGATTGAAGATACACTTAATGACTCAAAAGAGCTCTATGTCAAAAAACTGATAAGTGTAGTGGAACTTCAGCAAAAAATTCATGTTTTAAACGATCGAAAAGAGGAATTAAGTGATAAAGAAGCTTACAAACTCAATGAGTTAAAATTGGATCTGAGAGATAAGTTTAAGGAAGTAGAGAGAATAGTGCAGAACGATTGGCGTCTTTATGAAAATGATTTAGATAATGTAGGAAGACTAAAAAAGAAATACGCCCATCCCAAAATACATGATCTTCTCAATCGGATATATGATGCCCATCAACATTCAAAAACTGAGTCAGATGAAGAAAAGGAAGATGTTCATGAATTGAATCAAAATATAGTTGATGAACTAAAGACTACTTTGCACGAGTTAATGTCCGCTGAATTGCTTGATCAGGAGCTATATGTAAGTATGGATATCCGTGATTTGTCTAAAATTATTTCCAATCATGATGATGCTTTTAATCGTAAGGATAGATTGATTACCCATGTTCTGGCAAGGTTTGGAGAAGATTTCAGGCATAGTTTTCAGGCGTTTTCCCATGATAGCGCTTTTAAAGAAAAATCACAAAATGAAATTGAGCGAGATTATCTCATGACGAAATCAGCGTTTTTAAATGAAGTGATCAATGCTAATAAATACTTGGCAAAAGGCTTGAATATTTTAAGTGAAGGAGCAAGTAATATCCAAACGCCCTTCAAAAGAAAGGTATCTTATCTTATGGGTCTTTTACAGCATAGCAGTCCGTTGATCGTTAAAGATGATTTAAAAAACAATCTAAAGGCCAAAAGATTAACAAGTGCTGCTATCAATGAAACCGTAAGTACTAAAACGCAAAAAAAATCTATAGAATTAAATGCAGGCGTTTCATCAGACAAGATTACATTTTTAGTTAATTCCTCGAAGTATTTAAGATATTTATTTCAGTATGGAGCAAATCATAAAAATTATAGTATTGAACAAGAAGGTGCTCAATTCATTATTTATTTTAATCCTCCAACGGGAGAAGTTGCCACCAAATTAATAGCGCTCGATTCTGAGTCAGCGGCAAAGAAAAAATATGATCAAGTGCTTCAATATTTTGCTGAAAAGAATGAGTCATGTCAAAATTTTCATGTAGTAGAACACATTCTTTTACGTCCGGTCGACCAAACTAAAGCCAATTATACATTGCTTGATGAAAACAAAAAAAACGAGCTTTTTCAAAGTATCACAGTTTTAGATGAAACCTCTCAAATGAGTGCAGCGAAGGATGCTATTCTATTGGCAAGTTATGCTAATAATTATACCGTATTAAATTCTTCGGCAGGTGATTATAAAGTAATGTTAAAGAATGCTATCGGTACTATTTTAGCAAAATCAACAAAAGTATTTGATAGTGAGGGAGCAGCCAAAAAGTTCATTTTGTCTTCGGTAGACACTTTTCAAGTGATTAAAATCGAAAAACAATTTTCTAATTATATTAGATTAGACAATAAAAAAGATTTTTTATTCCAGGTATTAAATGAGAAAAATGATATTTTATTTTCAAGCTTAGAGCCTGAAAGCATTTCAGATTATAATGAAAAGGCCAAGCAATTACTTTCAAATGCAAAAGAGCTTGATCAATATGAAGTGATTGAGGAATCACCTGATATATTTATTATTTATTTAGCGAATGGCTCAGGAATTAAAATGGCTCGCATTGAAAAGAAATTTTCCTCGAAATTAAAATCAGAAGATTACATCAATGAGCTGGTGGCCTATTTCGAAAAGTTGATTGAAAAAGGCAGTAAAAATTTAAACCTGAGGTATCATAGACTTGGTAGTAGGACAGCCGATGATTTTAACTTTAGAATAAGCATTGTTTATCCCAATTGGACGGAGAAATTTAACAGAAAAAGTTACGTTAAATTATTTCGTAAAATCATATTTGATTGTTTACCTGCCCATTTATCTGTCAATTTGGTAGGTCTTGATTTTGATGAAATGAGTGTTTTCGAAAAGTTATATCTTGATTATCTTGACCAACTTAAAAAAGATCCTTTTGAAAACAGATCACAAAGGCTAAGCGTATCTAATAAAATTTTGGACTTACTGATAGCAAATGACCGTCAATAAATCAATAGATAAAAAAAATCCCTTCAGAGGATTAGCAAGTTTTAAAACTCAAGACGCTGGGCTTTATCAAGGAAATGAAAATATCAAATTATCTCTTTTAAGACAACTAGCCGATACTAATTTTGTTGCCCTTTTAGGTGATCCAGGTTCTGGGAAAACTTCTTTTTTGAATGCAAAAGTAATACCTGCTTTGCAAGATGGATTTATTGTTAAAGGGATTAAAAATTGGAAAATAGCTCAATTATATCCTGGAACCAATCCGATACGATCTCTGGCCAGAGCACTGGCAGAAGTGGATTTCATAAGAAGTACACCAAATGAAAAGATCGATCCGAGTTTGATTGAGAAATTTGAAAAAATATTAACAGATAACAAATATGGGATCATTGAGATATTGGAAGAGCACAAATTAATCTCTGATTGTAATATTTTATTAAATATTGATCGATTAGATGATTTATTCCATTTGAAGAAGAAAGCAAAGGATTCTTTAGAGATCGATATTTTTCTCGAACGGATTGAAGAAGTAATAAGTCAAACTGCTTATCCAATAGGTATTATTATTTCCATGAGATCAAGAAGATCGTATGATCTTGTCAGTTGTTTTCCTGATCACCCTATGTTCATTGAGACCATCAATAAAAATCAAATTAATCTCCCCATATTTTCTTTCGCTGATTTGATGGGTACGCTTGATTTTTTTGAATCTCAAGGATATCTGACTTTTGATACAGAAATTAAAGATCATATTGCTAGTTATTATCGTACCAATCCAATTTCTTTAGGAGAATTCCAGCATGCAATGAGGCTCAGTGTTGAGCATAGTTTTGAGAATGGTAGAAGTGCTATTTCATTGGAAGATCTTGAGGCTGTTTCAGGCTTTCAAAATTCTATCGATTATCAATTAGAAGCAATTTATGCGGCCTTTTCGAAGGAGGATCAGAATAACTGTCGGTTGATTTTTCAGCTTTTGGCGAGTGAATCTGATCTTGGGTTTGAATTATCAATGCCCATATTAGAAATTGCTGAATTTACTAATATAGACGGGGATGTGATAATAAACATCGTTAAGGAGTTTGTGTATGAAAAATGTGGCGCGTTAAAAGTAGATCCTATTACAGGCGCAGATCAAAGGCTGGACCATTTAGATCATTTATTAGATAATTCGAAAATCATCATTACATCATATTCTAGGGTAGCACTTGATGAGGAGATCTTAATTCATAAATGGCTCAGGTTAGAGAAGTGGGTCCATGATGAAAAGGAGAATGCGGATATTTATCATGATATCTTCATTGATGTTTCGAAAGGCGAAGCATTATATGAGGGAGAAAAACTAAGAAGTGTATTGCAATGGTACAAAGAGGTCAATCCACAAAAAGGATGGGCGAAGCGCTATGGAATAAATTATAATTTGGTCAAAGAGTTTGTAGATAAGAGTAGAGACCAATTTGAAACTTCTCAGCGGATTCTAGAGGAGGAAGAAAAGTCAAGGCGAAGAAAGGCGAAAAGAAATGGAATGATAGGTGTGGTTTTCTTTTTGATTACCATAGGCTTAATATTTGTCAGTATTTATTTTACGGGTGTGGCCGTTGATCAGAAGATCATAGCGAATAATAGTAAACGGGAGGCTAATAGAGAAAAAGTGGCTGCTGGTCGGGCAATGGAAATAGCGAAAGAACAAACTGAAAAAGCTGAGATTGCGAGTTATGCGGCAAAAAGAGACAGTATACGCTCCGTCGAAAAAAACAAAGAAGCCAATGCTGCCAAAAGTCAGGCAGTTGATGCTTTAAAGCAGGCTGAGCAGGCCAGAAAGGGTGCTCAAGTGTTGCTTGAAAGGCAAACCGCGTTAAAAATAAAACTTACTGAATCTGAAAAAAATATTGAGAACAAAAAAATTGAGTTTCAGTATTATGCCACGTTAGGTCAGATTAACAAAATATGTAGTCAGATATTGGAATTAGCAACTACGCCTATCTCAGACAATCTTAAAATTGCTGCTAATTTGACTGCATTAGCTTATAAACTACTTAATTCATTAGATAATCCCCAATACAATGATTTGATCCAAAACTTCCCGAGTTCATCACTAAAAATGAAAGCAGAGTTTCATATGAGCAAAAAAAATCTTATTCAATCCATGGGAAATGTATTTCAAAAATTGGATATCGAATTAAATAAGGAGTTATCCAAAATCCAGTTTGGAACTGTGCTCGATTTAAATGAGACTAAAACTAAATTGGCCATTGGTACAGATCAAAGTGATATATTTGAAATGAACTTGCCTTCTGAAAATAAATTTCAGGATACGGATTTTCTGATTTCGAATAGGTATATACGGATAAGGGAGATTACTTCAGGTATTCGATCTATGAAATATTTATCAGAGGGGGATGACTTGTTTTATGGCACCGTAGATGGTAAGATATTTCAGAATACAGAAAGGAAGTTTACTAACGAAAATAATGCTAAGGGTTCTATCAATAGTATCATTAATTTGACTGATGGGGATCTGTTAATTTCGAATAGTTTGGGTCAATTGACTTATGTTCAAGAGAATTTATCTTCGGGTGGTTATGCTGAATTACCGCCAGTTGATATTAAACATGATATCAATGTTATTGATTTTTCTCATAAATCAAACATCATTGCCATCAATGGGCGATTATCAGAAATTGAATTCTGGGGCTGTTCTCCTGATGGAGATATCGATTTTAAAGAAAAAATAAGGATAGAGGGGTTGACATCAAAAATAACTAGCTTGAAGTTTTTAGATGCTAACAATTGGATCGTAATAGGAACACAAGAAGGGACACTTCTCATTTACTCTTTTGGAGAGGATAAAGTTATTTTTCAAAATAAGAGTGCACATTTGTCTGCATTAACCGTACTTACTTTGGATCCTTTGATGCGTTTTATTGTTTCAGGAGGAAGAGACGACAAAATAAATGTATGGGAGATTGATGACCTGAGTGACGATTATGTGCCTGTAGTGTATCAAATGAACCAAGCTATTCAAGACATAGAGTTTATCGGGAATGATTGGTTTATTTCATTGAGTAGGGGTCAAAGTAAATTGGGTACCGATCGATATTCTGTAGGTAGAATGTCTTTATGGTCTGTTGATTTAGATTTGTTCGCCAAAAAATTGGCGCATTCTGAAGATTTATGGTTGATCGAAGATTTTGAAGATAATGATGAATACCATAAATATATTCCAAATTAAAAATAATGAGAATAGTTATTAAAGCCTTCTTAGCCTTTTTACTGGGACATTTATTATTTCAGCAACATCAAAGTTATGCTCAAGTAAATTTTGATGACCTCAATATAAGTCATAATGAAGTTGAGTCTGATGCGATTGTTTTTGAGAGCTTGCAAGAGATTTCCGTATACTATAAAAACAACCAATTTGAACAAGGATTGGAGATGACCAATGAACTTTTTCAAGATTATTTTAGTCAGTCTTCCATCGAATCAAAAGAATCGATCTTAGATTTCGCTATTAAATTAAGTTTTGCCTTGGACTTGAGAGATAGTACACTGAATTTCATGGATGCATATTATAAAATAAATCCAAGTTTTTCGGATAGAACGATACCTGATATTACCCCATCACTGCAAGCCTTTATCACTGATTATATCAAAAGTAAAAATCAAATTTCTGTTTTCGTCAATAAATTTGCACAAAGTATTGATTTTATTTCTTCAACTATTAGTATTTATGATCAAAGTGATTTTGAACGATTGGGTATTAGAAATTTGCTTGATTTAGTTCGAATTACACCGGGGTTTGCCGAAATGGGGGATTGGAATGAGCGTCAATTCGGAACGAGAGGTACGTCAAATTCAACTTTGCAAGATGTGCTTATCTTGATCAATGGACATCGAATTAGTGATAACTTGACGAGTTCAAATGGACCTGATTGGATCAGTTTAGATTATGTCAAGCAAATAGAATTAGTAAGGGGTCCTGGCTCAGCAATCTATGGGGGGAACGCTTTTAGTGGGGCCATCAATATAATTACAAAATCAGGATCTGAGGACAAAATCAATGATCTAAATGTCCAATTCGGAAATGGTAATGACTTTGCATCTATTGATCAACCCCTGAATAATGCTTACAAAATTAATTACCAGTATGGGACTCAGATTAATAATACCGAGAGTATTTATATATCGGCGACTTTTCATCAGTCTGGAGGGACTGAAATCAATTACACTGATGCAGATCGAAAAATCATCCGCTCCGAAAGTAGTTCAGAGGTTTTAAACACGGATGGAACTGTAAAATATGATGCTTGGGAACGGGCTGCGGATACGACGGGTGTGGAGTATATCAATGCTTATGGACCCAGTTATAATTTTCTACTAAACTACACTCATAATTCAGTAAAGCTTACCGCCAATGCACAGTCGAATAATTATTATCTGCCCAGGGCATTAAGAAAAAATTTATGGGAAAACCATGACGTTGATTCTTTGAATTCATTGCGTAGAAGGATTGATCGGAGAGAATTCATTCAAATTCAAGGAAACTTTTTTGAAAAAAGCAAATTCGAAAATAGTGCGCTAGAATTAAAAGTATCGGGAGATCATTTTTTTAAAGATTTAGCTATTCCGTTGTGGTCAGTTGGTGATTTATCTAATAGTTCATTGACGGGCGATGAATATCGCGCCACGGTCAATGTAGAGTTTTCAACTCAAGCGCTGACCCTTGGGGTCAACAACCTACCTAACTTTTTATTGATCGGAGCAGAATGGTATGTCAATCGTTGGGGTTATCATTATTTAAACCAGATTGATAGTATGCAATATACCTCAACACTCATCGACGATGCCAGTTATGGTACTGTCGCGGGGCGAAGATCGGGTGATAGAAACGAAGTATTTGCGGCTTTTTATGTCCAAAATGAAATGCATTTGATCAAAGATCGAATGGTTTTGAACGCAAGTGTTCGATTCAATTACGATGAAGTTTACTCTAATTTTAAAAATGGAATTCGTTGGGGTGAGCAATATTCTCCAAGAATTTCTCTGGTTTATATTGCCAAAAAAAATCAAGTTAAAGGGAGTATGTTAAAATTCAAAGCCATCTATAATTCTGCTTTTTTACCAGCTGCTTTTCTTTATCGCAAAGGATTTGTTCCAGCCTTTAGGACACCGATCAATGGTACGGCACCTTTGGATGCACAAATTATAGAATCTATAGAAACAGGGACTTTTTTTAGAGCAAATAGGCATTTAGACTTTAATTTCCAAACTTATATAAATTATATCAGGGGGAATATTGTTCAAGATGGAAATAGCAGATATGTCAATGAGGCTTTGCCTACACGAATAGCTGGACATGAAATGGAATTTAAATATCGACATGTAAGTTCTAGAAGCCATATCAATGGTATTAATTACCATATTTTTGGGAACTATTCATTTTCTAGGACCCAAATAGCTGTAGACTCCTTGGCAGGCATGTCTGATGTAATTAATAAAAATCTGTGGTCGGATACGACGACGAGATACCCCACACATTATTTCAACTTTGGAGGTGATATTTCCTTTAAGAAGAGTGTTATAAACAAAACGCGAGATCAGTATTCAATGACCCAAGATTATGACATGAAATTTCATATTCTTTTTGGAATAAATGGACAGTTGATCACTCAATCTCACCGTTATTCTTCTTATGATATTACCAATAAAGGTCTTCCCGAAGAGATAGTAACGGGTAAAGAGTGGATTGAAATACCAAAACTCTTTTTATTGAATGCCAATGCCAATGCCTATTTTGGTAGGTATAAATTAGGCATCAATATTTATAATTTACTGAATAAAGAAGGTTTTATAACCTCTAGTGACACCAATTTGGGATTACAGCGACAAGAAGGTAGAATGTTCTATCTGAGTTTCGGTTATTCATTCTGATCACATTATACTTTGGTTATCAATGCTTGAAACATATTCCAAAACTATTAAAACTGAAATACTAGCTGGATTGACCTCTGCAGTAGTGACCATGCCGGTGGCCATAGCCTATGGATACGCATCGGGTTTAGGTCCTTATGCGGGATTTGTTTCGGCCATTGTATTGGGATTTGTGGCGGCCCTTGTTGGGGGTACTTCTGGACAAATTAGCAGTCCGACGGGTGCCTTGACTGTTGCTATTTCTGTTTTTGTAGTTACTGAAATAGAGATTCAGGGAAGTTTAGAGGCTGCATTACCTGTATTGATGGCCATCTTCGTGTTGGCAGGTTGCCTTCAATTATTTTTCGGATTGTTGAAATTAGGGGAGAACATTCAATACATACCCTTTTCAGTCATTAGTGGATTTATGAGTGGTGTGGGACTGATCATTATTGTCCTCCAGATTCCAAACACTTTTGGCGTAGCGCCTGGTATACACACTTCCGTAATTTCAAAAATACTCAATATATCTTATTTTTTCGACCGCGCTAATTGGTTGGCATTTGCCATTGTAGTTGCTACTATAGCCATTATCTATCTATTTCCTAAAATCACCAAAAAGATTCCCAGTAGTCTAGTGGCCTTGCTGACGTTGACTGGACTGGCCTATTTTTTTGAACTGAATATTGATAAGCTGGGTGCTTTCAGTATTGATTTGAGCCATTTTAGTCTCATTTCTATAGATCAGTTAACTCATGTAGAAACCATTTTCAGAATAATAATTGCAGCCGGCTCCTTGGCATTTATTGGATCTGTAAATACCTTGTTAACTTCTGTAGTAGCAGATAAGATGACCAATTCAGTACATAATAGCAACCAAGAATTAATGGGCCAAGGTATAGGCAATCTACTTGCTGGATTTTTGGGAGGATTTACTGGGAGTGGTGCCACGGCCTGCGCAGTAGCTAACATTCAAGCAGGAGGACGAAATCGTATCTCAGGGATTTCCACGGCCTTCTTTTTACTTGTATTCCTTATTTGGGGTGGGGGATTCATTGAGCAAATTCCATTGGCATTGATTGCAGGCATTATGATGTCTATAGGTTATGAATTATTGGATAAGGTTACCCTGAAGAAGTTGATTATTATTCCTAGAGTAGATGCTGTCGTTATGGTGGCTGTGATGGGATTGACGGCATTTTATGATTTACTATTTTCAGTAAGCTTGGGTCTTATTATTTCGGCCATTTATTTCATGAAGAAAATGGCAGACCAAGTAGAAGATGACTCAAATCAATCCAAATTAGAGTTGATGATCTATGAGCTTATAGACACTTTTGATGACGCCGAAGATTTTAAAAAGAAAGTTTATATAAAGACCATCAAAGGCCCTTTGTTTTTTGGTTTTTCAACGAGGTTTTTAAAGACCATACGTTCTATTTCATCTAAGGTGGAGGTGGTCGTTTTTAATATGTCCTTGGTGCCTTACATGGATTATTCTGGTATTCGTACCTTCAAAGATGCTATATTATATCTTAAGTCAAAAAAGGTTAAAATATGTTTTTGTGAGTTGAATACGAAGAACCATAGTCTTCTAAAAGAGCTGGACATTATTCCGATTCAAGTGTCTGAAAAATACATTTTTGATTCCATTGAGAGTTGTGTCATGTGGTTAGACGAGCCAGGGAACATTGATGGATCCATCCAAGATGATTCTCAGGTTTACTTCCCAAGTGCATTTACACCCAACGACGATGGCATCAAAGATGAATGGCTCATCAGAAACATTGAAAAATATCCAAATTGCCATATTCAAATTACGGCCCCAGATTCATCCCTTGTTTTCGAATCCCAAGGTTATCAAAAAGCTTGGGATGGAATTTTTAAGGATGAATCACTTCCAAAGGGGGCCTACAAGTACGTATGCCAATTAGACCCCAATAATCATGCAGAAATAAAAGGAACCGTTAATCTTATTCGTTGATGCTTTCAACGTAATAAATCAATGGAACAAACTCATTTAATAAATACCTTAACATTAGAATTAGATAAGGAGCTGAGTGCCTCTGAAGTGGGTCGCCTTAAGTCTAGAATCCTTGATGCGATAGACTATTGTTTTAATAAATATTATCCCTACTCTAAAACGCTGCAGATTGAAAACTTCAGTCTTGACTTGGGTACGATAGATAAGAATAATTTTGAAGAAGAGTTTATTGTAAGACTCTCATATATGTTAGATACTGAAGTAGGGAAGTTACTTCAGCAGGAGAATATAGATGCGCTCATTGATCAACAAAATATCTTTAGTGATTTAGAGCTATTGATATATTTTCTTAAGACAGGGGTAATGACTTCTGGTTCGGATGCTGCAACTCCATTATTCCATAGATTAATAAAAAAAGACCTACAATCATTAAGGTTTAACTTAGAAAAAACGCTCGATAATGAGGCCACTAAAAAAAGATTATTTCATCAAATTAAGGAGAATCAATTAGATGAATATTGGCTGAATGTAGAGCCTATAGTTTATTTAGAAATCAGGAGGTTTAATAAGAAAATACAGGAGTCTGTCTGGGGAAAACAACACTTGAAGCTCTCTAAAAAAGAGCTGAATGATTTCTTAAGAAAATTGACCTTTGATTTCATGATGAATGGCAATGTATCAAAAAGTCTGAGTGATTATATTAAATTTTTTCAGTTAAACTTTAAAAAAGTACAAGGTTTCGCCAGAGACGAGAAAGTCCATGTGTCTCAGTTGGTAGCAAAATCGGCAAAAGAGAATGAACTTGTGGAGCCCTTCAAATCTACAAGAAGTGTTAAGCGGTTGATTGATGAGTTAATCACATATATTATAGACGAACGTGCTTCAAGTTTATCAGTAATTAAAAAAGAAAATATTAGTAAAACATTTTTTCGAAGAGAAATTGAAGAAATTGTTTCACAACTAACGAAGTCAATCATTACCATTAAAAAATTTATGCTCGCTTTGGAGCGTATCTATCAAACATTAAATCCCAATCAAATTGAATTGTTTTTCCAAGTTCTCCAGAGGGAAAACAAATTCCCTTTTCAAAAGGAGCTTATAGAACTAGCTCAGGTCATTCAGTTAACTCGATCTGTTTTTTCTATCACCCTATATGATATGGGTTTTTTGTGGGTGAGCGATATCATCAATGAATTAAAACATCAGTTTAAAAAAAAGCCCATATTGCTATTTACCATGATCGATCATATCTCTATAAAAACGGGTTATGGGCGAGAGTACATTATTGATAAAATGATGGGATCTGAAGGGTCCGAAATAGCTAAAAATGTGTTGTTAAAGCATAGAAAAAAGGTAACGAGCCTCTACAAAAAACCTTCAGTTGATTCGGGGATCATCCATACTTATTTATATTATTTAAAATCTGGAATTTGGGAACTAGGAGATCAATCTCCCGATGAGGTATTGATAGTTCTTTTGAGAGACTATGCAGAGCTATTTATTCTTTCGCTTAAAAAGGAACACGATGATAAAGTAGTATGGCTAAGATTGATTCATGGCAATGAACTTCCATTGGTCGAAAAAGTAATCATGGCCTTTCTTCAGGGTGTTCAAAGAAAGAAAAAGTTTGAAAAAATAATTAAATCGATCGAGAGATATGAAATGACGGCATCGTTCAAAAAACATATTTTTGAACGATTGATTACAGACCCTTCATGGTTTGATAATTTACCATTTTTAGAAAAGGGATTCGATATGACTCGAATTAAAGAAGATTTGGATTCATTTTTTAGTCAAGAACAGAACATTAAGGATTTATCACTTGTTCCAATGATTGACTATTTAGATCAGGGAAAATTAGAATTCGACTATTCTTTGATTGAAATTCTAAAGATGGCTAAAAAGCTTCGAAAGAAAGATCTGATCGAGTTATCAAGAATCATTTTATTTGGCTCCAATAGCTATCAAAATAAGCTGAAACTACAACGAATTTTTGAAGTCTTCTCTTGGGCTCAAATAGATGTGCTTTTTGTTTCTTTTGCTAGGCAAGAAACAAAAAAGAGAAAGGCCTTTGAAAATTTCCATTATCTTAAAGTATTTCTACACTCATTGTTTTCTGAAAACATTTATTATTACGGATACCAGCAAATTGCTGGATTCATCAATAATTTTTCCATTTCTGATCCACAGTTAAATAAATCATTATGTGAATTGCTTGAAAGAGTAGCGTTAAAAAAAGACATTGTATTTACAGATTTACTTTCGACCATTATTGCTCACCTGGATCCTGGAGAATATTCTAAATTAATTGCCTTACGACGACAACTCATTCAAGCTCAAACTGTTTTAGAAACAGCAAAAGAAAAACATCTTAAAATCACAGATGATCTTCTTTTATTGTTGAATTATTTGGAACTCGGTGTTTGGCTATCCGTTGATTTAGATCCAAATACATCAATTAAAACGGTAATAGAAGATAATTTCGATCAATTAATCAGTCAATTTGAAAAGAGAATTAATCATAAGATTTTTTGGCTTCGATTACTTTATCAATTTGATTTTGATATCGTTTTAAAAATTATTTTGCAAGTTTTTAAAAATGCTTCTGAATTTGAGGCACTAAAAAAATATTTACCTGAATTGGAGCAAAAAGATCAAAATTTTAGATTCAAGCTACTTGAAACATTTATTTTAATTAAAATGGATGTGGATAAGGGTGAAAATTTCGAGGAATTATTTGAATATCAAGTTGCTTTATTTCAGAAAAATGATGCTGAAACTGATTCGATTGATTTAAAAGACATTGACCTTGATGAGAGGAAAATATTCAATGATTTTAATTTATTGTTAACTGTTTTTTTTGACAACCCAACAGATAGTCAGGCAGATTTAGTGCGAACAAGATTCAATAGTGAGATAGGAAATGATGTGATTTTAAATAATTTTTTTATTAACGGTCAATATCGTTGGATCCTTTGGGAACGATTATTCAAAAAGGCTTCAAAAGCCGATTTGATTAGTTTATTAAGGCTTTCATTATCCTCACACATTCAAAACTCTTGGGAGATTAAATTCTTTCATTTTTTTGTAACGCGTAACAGATTTACATTTTTCAAAAAAAGTATAATTTTAGGTATTTTCAAGGCCTTACATTCCAAAGATTTCTATGAACTAAAGAACCAGTTTAAATTAGCATGGGTCATATTATTAAAGGAAAAACCAAAGGAAACGGCTGACTGGTTAGAAGATGAATCATTTAATCAATTCATAAGTTCATCAAAGGCCTATGATCTGATTTCTCAAGGTGCTCAGTTCAAATTTGAAATAAAAGATTTGACTGAACTTGAGAATGACTTATTACTTTTATTATCAGGTCAAATGGGTGATTTGGTTCAAGAAGTGAGATTAATGGCGAGTGACTGGATTTTGAATATTGCACCAGTAGCTACCACTCAATCGGAATTAAAAGAGCTGCTTTATTTGAAGCTATTATCTTTCGTCACTCCACATAAGGTTATTGATTTGAATTTGTTGATTAGAAACTTTACACTTGAGATGAGATTATCTGTGTTCATTCAGATCATTCAGTTCAATATTGTAGATACCAAGCAAATATTACATCAGCAAAGGCTCCTATATCTCTTTATTGATAATTTACTGGAGAATCAAAGTTTGTCGGCTCAATTTTTTCTAAATTTTGGCAAAGAAAATTTAAGGAAATTTTTCTCATTATTATCCAGTCAAACCTTATCAAAGTTGATGTTTTTGTTTGATGAAAAGGAGGCTGATCAGGCTGCGTTGCTTACATCGATAAGGGAATTGCATGCGATGCCTCCAGAATCAGAAACAAAGATTTCAGAGGCCACCAAAGACTTGGCTTTGCTACGCATGGTGATTGAAAAAGGAGGAATCAGCAGTACCCCCTTCAAAGGTTGGGCTTCCTTTGAGACCTTTTTTATTGAACTATTGATGGGCAATATCTTGCAAGCTGCATTTTTCAAAGAGGTCGACCTCAATACAGTGCGTCAGTTTTTGGCATTATTGTCTTCTGAGGCATTGATCTTACTTGAGGATGTGTTTGATGAAAAGAAGGGTAATGAAGCTGTGTTGCTTACCTTGATAAGGGAATTGCATGCGATGCCTCCAGAATCAGAAACAAAGATATCAGAGGACACCAAAGACTTGGCTTTGCTACGCATGGTGATTGAAAAAGGAGGGATCAGCAGTACCCCCTTCAAAGGTTGGGCTTTCTTTGAGACCTTTTTTATTGAACTATTGATGGGCAATATCTTGCAAGCTGCATTTTTCAAAGAGGTCGACCTCAATACAGTGCGTCAGTTTTTGGCATTATTGTCTTCTGAGGCATTGATCTTACTTGAGGATGTGTTTGATGAAAAGAAGGGTAATGAAGCTGTGTTGCTTACCTTGATAAGGGAATTGCAGGTGATGCCTCCAGAATCAGATACAAAGTTATCTGATGACACCAAAGACTTGGCTTTACTACGCATGGTGATTGAAAAAGGAGGGATCAGCAGTACCCCCTTCAAAGGTTGGGCTTCCTTTGAGACCTTTTTTATTGAACTATTGACAGGC
>CAJJCN010000080.1 GCA_905182655.1 Flammeovirgaceae bacterium UBA4465 | reverse complement strand
GACAAGAAGAGATCTTCTTTGAGATCATTTGAGTTTGACCTCAATTAGACTATTTTTGCGTGAATTTAATATAAACCATGAGCGTCTTAGTAAACAAATCATCAAAAATAATTGTGCAAGGTTTTACAGGCACAGAAGGTTCCTTCCATGCCTCTCAAATGATTGAATATGGATCTCCTGTTTTGGGAGGTGTGACCCCAGGAAAAGGAGGTCAAGTACACCTCGGACTTCCCGTATTCAATACGGTACAGGAGGCCGTTGAGACCGTTGGAGCAGATACAACCATTATTTTTGTCCCTCCAGCCTTTGCGGCGGATGCGATTATGGAAGCAGCGGATGCAGGCATTAAGATTATCATTACCATTACAGAGGGTATTCCGGTGAAAGACATGATGATGGCCAAACCCTATGCTAAATCGAAGGGAGCCATCTTGATAGGGCCTAATTGTCCAGGGGTAATCACACCGGATGAAGCTAAGGTAGGCATCATGCCTGGTTTTATTTTTAAGAAGGGGAATGTAGGTATCGTTTCAAAATCAGGAACGCTGACCTACGAAGCAGCGGACCAGGTGGTCAAAGCGGGCTATGGTATTTCGACGGCGATCGGCATCGGCGGCGATCCCATTATAGGAACCTCTACTAAGGAGGCGGTTCAACTATTGATGGCTGATCCTGAAACTGAAGTAATTGTTATGATTGGTGAAATCGGAGGCCAGTATGAGGCTGATGCAGCTCAATGGATCAAGGCACAAAATAATCCAAAACCAGTAGTAGGTTTCATCGCGGGTCAAACAGCTCCGAAAGGGAAAAGAATGGGACATGCTGGCGCGATCATCGGAGGCGCTGACGATACTGCCGAAGCGAAGATGAGAATCATGAGGGAATGTGGTATTTTCGTGGCGAATTCGCCCGCAGATATTGGAGAAACCATGGCTAAAGCACTTTCATCATAAAATGCAATTCACTTCTGACACTTTTTTAATTTAATAATGTTCATTTAAATTACATAAAGTACCTTTGCAATTTGGAATGTACTGAGCCTTGTTGAATGGTGTCAGTCTTTATTTCCAAAAATTATAGACTAAGACATATGGCTAGATCACAAGAAACATTTAATAAAAAAGAAATAAGGAATAAAAAAGAAAAGAAAAGGAAGCTCAAAGTGGAAAAAAAGGCGGCCCGAAAAGAATCTGATAAGTCAGGAGATTTAGAAGATATGATTGCCTATGTGGATGAATTTGGAAACATTTCTGAAACACCACCAGATCCTTCTTTTCAGGATCAAGAAGTAGTTGCAGAAAGCATTTCTATTAGTGTGCCCAAAGATGAGGCGGCTGAGCCGGAAGACTTGATAAGAAACGGAATTGTAACGTTTTTCAATGATTCCAAAGGATACGGGTTTATCAGAGATATGGCGAATCAGAACAGTATCTTTGTACACATCAATAATACAATAGACCTAATTAAGGATAATAACGCGGTCACTTTTGAAATAGAAATGGGCCCCAAAGGTCCGACAGCAACTAAAGTAAAGCTTAAAGTTTGATCTTAATAGCTTCAAGTTTTTGATCATTCACGAACACAAGCCCCAAAGTGATCTGAAAATTTTTAAATAAATCTATACTTAGAATTACAATTACTACCCTTTAAAGTGGTTAGTGGCTATGCTCAGGACGAACAATTGTGGAGAATTAAGAGAGACTCATTTAGGTCAAGAGGTGACTATTTGTGGCTGGGTGCAAAGAATCAGAGACAAAGGAGGTAGGGCCTGGGTTGATCTTAGAGACCGTTACGGAATCACTCAATTGATGTTTGAAGAGGGGTCTACACCCGAAGCACTGATGGCCGTAGTTCGCGCTTTGGGGCGTGAATATGTAATCAGAGCAAAAGGGGAAGTGATCGAGAGGCTTTCGAAAAATCCTAAGTTGCCTACTGGGGACATTGAAATAAAGGTGCATCATTTAGAAATTTTAAATGCCGCAGCGATACCTCCTTTTTTGATAGAAGATGAAACCGATGGAGGAGATGAGTTAAGGATGAAATACAGATACCTTGACATTCGAAGAGCACCAGTTAGAAAGAACTTAGAACTCAGGCATCAAGTAAGCCGTAAAACCAGGGCTTATCTTGACGACCATGAATTTATTGAGGTAGAGACGCCCTATTTAATTAAATCTACCCCAGAGGGGGCACGAGATTTCATTGTTCCATCAAGAATGAATCAAGGGCAATTTTATGCCTTGCCACAATCACCGCAAACCTTCAAACAGCTGCTCATGGTATCTGGTTTAGATAGATATTATCAGATTGTTAAGTGTTTTAGAGATGAAGACCTGAGAGCGGATCGACAGCCAGAGTTCACGCAAATTGACTGCGAAATGTCTTTTGTAGAGCAGGAGGATATTTTAGAAATGTTTGAGGGACTGGTAACCTTTTTATTCAAAGAGATAAAGCAAATTGATTTAACTAAATTCCCAAAAATAACGTACGAAGATGCCCTAAGGTATTATGGTTCGGATAAACCAGATTTAAGGTTTGAGATGCGCTTTGTTGAACTCAATGAAGTGATTGGAGCTACAGATTTCCCCCTATTTAATGAAGCAGAATTGGTTGTGGGAATCAATGCAAAGGATTGTGGTGGATATTCACGAAAACAACTCGACGAGTTGGTTAATTTCGTCAGAAAACCTCAAGTCGGGGCCAAGGGGTTGATTTATGTAAAATACAATTTGGATGGCTCTTTCAAATCTTCAGTAGATAAATTCTTTGATCAAGACGCCCTAAGCACTTGGGCAAAATATTTTGAGGCAAAACCTGGTGATTTAATGCTTATTTTGGCTGGTAAAAAAGAACAGACCCGAAAAGCATTGAATGACCTAAGACTTGAGATGGGAGATCGATTGGAATTAAGGCCCAATGATAAGATATGTCCCGCTTGGGTCATTGACTTTCCGTTGCTTGAATGGGATGAAGAGACGCAACGCTATCATGCGATGCACCATCCTTTCACGTCCCCCAAAAGCGAATATATGGACCAAATAGATACGGATCCTGAGTCCATCAAGGCATCAGCCTATGACATGGTTATCAATGGAGTAGAGATAGGAGGGGGTTCCATTAGAATTCATAAAAGAGCGTTGCAGTCCAAAATGTTTGATGCTTTGGGATTCACAAAAGAGCAGGCAGAAGCACAATTTGGTTTCCTTTTAGGTGCTTTTGAGTACGGAGCACCTCCTCACGGGGGCATTGCTTTTGGTTTAGATAGATTGTGTTCACTATTTGGAGGGGCAGAGAGTATTAGGGATTTTATTGCATTTCCTAAAAACAGTTCTGGAAGAGATGTGATGATCGATTCTCCTTCATTGCTTGAGGAAGAACAATTAACCGCATTAGGTATACAAATAGAAAAGAATTAATGTAACAATTTATTTGTATTTTTAAGTTTAAACAAGTAGATGGATCATGACAAGTAAATTTCTATTATACAGTTCGCCATTATTATTATTATTCGCAGGTATAACGATCATGGAGCCTTGGCTCTACAGAAATCTTTTAACGAGTGATAATATAGAAAATATTCAACAAAAAGAGTTTAAAATTATTGCGCACAAGGGCGCTTCGGGAATTGCTCCAGAAAACACGATGGCATCATTTCAGGCGGCTTTGGATATTGGTGTTGACATCATCGAATTAGATGTACGACAAACTAAAGATGAGGAAATCATTGTTTTCCATGATCAGTTTTTAGATCGGACGACCAATGGGACGGGAGATGTTCATGAATACACCCTTGAGCAATTGAAGCAATTAGATGCAGGTTCTTGGTTTTCCTCTAAGTTTTCAGATCAAAAAATACCGACGCTAAAAGAAGTACTTGACCTTATTGATGGTCGTTGCCAAGTGCTTATTGAAATTAAGCATATGGATCACCCCCATTATCATGATTTTTCAGATAAACTTGTTGACATTATTAGATTAGAAGACAATGGTTTTGATTGGGTATTGCTACAATCTTACGAGGATAAGTACTTAGAAGAAGCTCAAATTTATGATGATCGCATCCAAACCAATAAAATGTTAATTGGAGAAGACTCAACCCCTCTCTTGGCTTTTTATATAGAAACCAAAATAAGATTAGGCCATGGAGATTCAAAGGGTAGTTTAAAAACTTTGAATCCAGAATTTACAACCCTTTCTCCTCGAAGAATATTTAGAATGCATTCAAGGGGCTTTAAGGTATTTACCTATTCAGTAAATACGCGAAAAGACATGATCAAAATGTTGAATATGGGGGTAGATGGAATCATTACAGATTTCCCTTCTGAACTAGTCAAAATACGAAAGGAGATCAACAGTTGATCTTCTTATCAAAGATCTGATATTTGACTTCCTAGTAATACCCCTAACTCTTTTTCAATAGCCATGTATCCGATGAGTTCCTGTTGTTCAGTGCTAATGACTCTGTTGAATGCGCTGATCGCATTTTTAACTTGTCCATTAATTAAATAATAATTACCAATACCGTAACCAACATCCGCATCAATACCATTGCGCTTGGTTAAAATACTTGGAGTGACTAGGCCTCTGTAAAGCATAATGAGGTCATGATATTTTCGGCTTTTGATTTCAATCAGACGCATGTTGATAGGAATAGACATGATTTCAGCTTCTGCTAAGTCTAGATTCCCAATTTTGGCAAATGCGGTATAAAGCCAATTCGCAATAACGACTTTGAGATCATTATTATTGGTGTATTTTTCACATCTTCTAAAACTGGATATCGCTTTATCATAATTCCCCTTCATATAATAGCTCAAACCCAAATAATACCAAATATTGAATTTGACATTGTATACGGTTTTTTTATTATTGAGCGTTAAACCTGAATGTTCATATTCAATGAGTAGGGAGTCATTTGCATAGGTGATGGCCTCGGTGAGGTATGTGATTGCCTTATCAAATTGACGTGTAGTTAGATATCTCTGCCCAATATTTCTTCTTATTTTATATGATTCGGGAAATTTTATAAGACCTTCAGCATAGATGTTAATGGCTTCTTGAAACCTCCCAAGATCAGCTAATTTTCTTCCGTAGTTAATAATATTAAATTCATTGTCAGGATTCTCATTAAAGGCTTTTTCTGCTTTTAATAAGACCCGCTCAGCACTCTCTCGATCGGTTTTTGATAATATTTTATTTTCTAATTCTTTATCGACTTCAAAGGAGGTTACTGCTTTATTATTTCGATCACTTATCGTCTGATTGCCACCACTTGGGTCGGTTTCAATACAAGCGATAAGAAAGAGCAGGCAGACTATTGTTGAGGTAGTGGTTTTCATTTGTTCGTAAATTTAGCTCCTAAAGTGACCATTTCGGACATATCAGGTTCAATAATTGTTCATTTTCTTTTGGTATTTCTATAGACCTATTTGACACACGCTTTGGCTTAATTATTGATCAAAAATAATACCATTTTCAAATGATTATCCTATGACAGCCTCGATCGATCCGTTGCTTGGATATATTCAAGAGCCTGCTTGAAGAATTACTAACCATTAAACAGGATAAAGGGGCACACATTTTTTATGCCCCAGATACCTTTTACTTGAGCGATGGCTGCCGCAAAGAGCGCACCATTAAATAAATTTAATGAAACTATATTTGTATGGGCTACCTTAAAAGCAATTTTCTAAAATAGTTTTAATTAAAAAACCCATTTTCATTGAGTAAACAGCAAATATGTCCTTAACGTCCTCTAACATGTTACCGCTTGGCGCCAAGGCCCCAAAATTCAAGCTATTCGATACTTTAAGTAAACAGACTAAATCCTACGAAGTGCTAAAAGGGACTAAAGGAATGTTGATCATGTTCATATGCAATCATTGTCCCTACGTTTTGCACATGCAAGACGCCCTAGTAGCGGTCGGGAATAAATACTTGGAGCTAGGCATTGGTGTAGCGGCCATTTCGAGCAATGACGTAGTTGCTTATCCTGACGATGATCCAGTTAAGATGGAACGGTTTGCTATGAACCTGGGATTTAAATTTCCGTATTTGTACGATGAGACACAGGAAGTGGCTAAATCTTATGATGCCGCCTGTACGCCTGATTTTTATTTATTTGATCATCATGATGATTTGGTTTATCGAGGAAGATTTGATGCATCAAGGCCTGGAAATGATACCAAAGTTACCGGTACGGATCTAATCTCGTCATTAGAGCATCTTAATTCAGGTCAATCACAGTCTTTGATTCAATTACCGAGTATGGGGTGCAATATAAAATGGAGGTCTTAATTACTAATTCACTATTTTTTTTTAGTTTTGTGATCTACTTCACTGATGAGCACAGCCAAAAAAATATTTAAAAAAATAACCACACAAAAGCTTCGAGAGATGAAAGCCAGTGGTGAGAAAATTTCAATGCTCACGGCATATGATTATTCAATGGCTAAAATTCTAGATATAGCGGGTATTGATATCTTGTTAGTGGGAGATTCTGCATCTAATGTTATGGCAGGCAATGACACCACTTTGCCTATTACGCTGGATCACATGATATGGCATGCACAAGCCGTAGTTAAGGCGGTAGACCGTGCTTTAGTGGTTGTGGATGTCCCCTTTGGTAGTTATCAAGGGAACTCGTCAGAAGCTTTGAGGTCGTCCATTAGAATCATGAAGGAATCTGGAGCCCATGCCGTAAAAATGGAGGGTGGAATTGAAATAAGAGAAAGTATTGAACGGGTGATCAATGCCGGTATACCTGTAATGGGTCATTTGGGATTGACGCCACAGTCTATTTATAAATTTGGCACCTATGCGGTTAGAGCCAAAGAGAGTGAGGAGGCAAAAAAACTAGTAAAAGATGCGCTGCTCCTCCAAGAGTTGGGATGTTTTTCTATTGTATTAGAAAAGATACCTGCCTTGCTGGGCAAACAGGTAGCCGAACACTTACATATTCCGTTGATCGGGATAGGCGCAGGATCGCATGTAGATGGTCAAGTTTTAGTGGTTCATGATATGCTGGGAATTACTCAGGATTTCAAACCCCGGTTTTTGAGAAACTATGCGGATCTCAATGGCATAATCACGGAAGCCGTAGGACATTATATTAGGGACGTTAAATCAGGTGATTTCCCCAATAATGAAAAAGAGAGTTACTAATTAATCATATAAATTTTTAAAACGAATGCCAGAAAAAATAACCTTAAACGCAGGGAAATTAAATGTCCCGAATAATCCAATAATTCCATTTATTGAAGGGGATGGTACGGGTGTTGATATTTGGCCAGCTTCTAAAAAGGTCTTTGATGCGGCAGTTAAAAAAGCCTATAATGGGACGAAAGAGATAGAATGGTTGGAAGTGTTAGCGGGAGAAAAAGCTTATAATAAAACAGGAGAGTGGTTACCCGTTGAAACCCTCAATAAATTTAGAGAATACTTGGTCGGGATCAAAGGGCCATTGACGACCCCAGTAGGAGGAGGTATTAGATCTTTAAATGTAGCACTTAGACAAGAATTAGATCTCTATGCTTGCTTGCGTCCAGTCAGATGGTTTGAAGGAACCCCGTCTCCGGTAAAAAATCCAGCCACAACAGATATGGTTATTTATCGGGAAAATACGGAAGATATTTATGCAGGAATAGAGTTTCAGCAGGGCACGGAGGATGCGAAAAAATTTGGTAAAATTTTATCTGAAACTTTTCCTGATAGATATAAAAAGGTAAGATTTCCCGATACCGCAAGCTTTGGGATCAAACCGGTTTCAAAAGAAGGCACTGAGCGGCTAGTAAGGGCCGCTTTTGAGTATGCGATCACTCATAAACGTGACTCTGTGACTTTGGTACACAAAGGAAACATCATGAAGTACACAGAGGGGTCATTTAGAGATTGGGGTTATGAATTAGCCAAAACAGATTATCATGCAGTAGATTTAGATGGCGGCCCTTGGCAAGTGTTTGAAAAAGACGGTCATAAAGTGATTGTTAAGGATGTAATAGCGGATGCTTTTTTACAGCAGATTTTAACAAGGCCGGCAGATTATGATGTCATTGCCACTTTGAATTTAAATGGGGATTACATATCTGACGCATTGGCTGCTATAGTGGGAGGTATTGGCATTGCTCCTGGGGCAAACATCAATTATGATACTGGCCATGCTATTTTTGAGGCGACCCACGGAACTGCACCAAAATATGCGGGACAAGATAAAGTTAACCCAGGTTCTGTCATTTTATCCGGAGCGATGATGTTAGAGCATTTAGGCTGGAATGAGGCTGCGGATCTTATTTACAAAGGACTTGAGAATGCGATTGCAGGAAAACGAGTTACTTATGATTTTGAAAGACTGATGGAAGGGGCAACTCTTTTGAAATGTTCAGAATTTGGAGATGAGATCATATCCAATATGTAGGAACCATTATTTTTCAATAATAAAAAAAGGGCCATGAATCATGACCCTTTTTTTATTATAAGGCCTTTGAAATTAATTGATTTAGATTTTTTATTTTCTCGAAAGTGGAAGTATCTCCTTCACTTTTACCCTCATCGTCTTTCATTTTTTCATTTTGGCAGTCAAAGGCAACCATGGCCAACAAATCTTGTTGATCATCAATACCAAATCTTTCTTTATACGTTTGTGCCTTTTCATTTAATATGCGTCCCGCCCGTCTGATTCTTTCCTCATCCTCAACCCTTATGCGCATGGGATATTCTCTATTGCCAATTCGTAATTTTATTGAAAGTTCTGACATTTTATTTTTTTAAGCTTCGCTTAAATGCAGGATACATTTATCGATTTCATTAATATAGTTATTAAGCAACTCTTTTAGCTCATCTGAATTCGCACTTTCAATGGCATTATCTGCAATTTGATTCAGCTTAAATTTATTTTGGAAATTATTTAATTCATGCTCTTTTTGACCGATTTTTTCTCTCAACTGATGATTCTCATTTTGATACATTTCCACTTCATTTTTCAACTTCACTTGTTCAGAAATGATGAGTTTTATTCTCCTTTCGAGGTTATTGAGTTCGTTATTTAAAGATTCAGCGGTCATTTACGGATTACAGCATTCAATTCATTTTCAAATCGATACATAAGTTTACTCATTATTTTATCAATTTGCTTATCGTTTAATGTTTTTTCTTGATCTTGAAGATAAAAAGCGATGGCATAAGCTTTATTTTCACTTCCAATTTTATCACCCTCATAAACGCTGAACACATTTATTTTGGATAATAATTTCTTTTCAGTTGACTGAGCGATTTGCTTGATTTCATCATAGCTTACGGTTTTTTTGATGACCAAAGATAGGTCTCTGCGAACCTCTGGATACTTTGATATTTTCTGAAATGAAACTATATTTTGAGCATTTTTTACTAAATAATCCCAATCAATTTCAGCATAAAAAACAGTGCTTTTAATGTCAAAATATTGTGTGATTTTGGAAGCTAGTTTTCCAATATGACCGATGAGCTTGTCATGAAGATAAAGATCTATACCATACTCGAAAACGGTAGAGGTTGTTGGCATCAATTTGGGCGATCCATTACCACTTTTTTGAATCAAATTTTCAATGTCACCAGATAGGTGATGAAAAGTTACTTGGGAAGCATCATCCATCCAGGAGGCTTCTTGTTTATTTCCTATTCGAAACAAACACAGATTATTTTTTTCGAGTGATTTACCATTCTTACGACCATAGGTCTTACTAAACTCATAGAATCTTAAACTTTCTTGTTTCCTATTGAGATTAAAACGTACAGATTCTAGTGCCGTATATAAGGGGGTAGGTTTAAGTATGCCCAGATCCTCACTGGATCGATTTAAGATTTCAACTACCTCATTTTGAGCTAGTTTTAAATCATTTTCGTATTTCATATTGGTCAAGGAATTTGTTAAAATTTCTTGATAACCTTTACCAGATAAGAAATGTGAGATTTTTTCTTGCCATTTATAGGGTTCTATTTCATTAAATTCTGCAAGATATTCTGTAGAGAAATGATCATCGAAAGCAATATTGTTGATGCCGTAAATGCGTAAGACCTCTTCAACTAAATCAGCTTCTCGGGTCACTTCACTTCGGTAGGGAGGTACATGGGCGGTAAACGTATCTTTGTTGACATCGGTGGTCTTGATGTCTAAGCTATTTAAGATGTCTATAATTCGTTCTTTATCTATTGTTTCACCAATGAGTTTATCAAAGGTTTGAAAGGCGGTAGGGATGGTCTTGGTAGCTACCGGATGCGGGTAGAGATCTACAAAGTCAGATGCGATGTACCCACCTGCGATTTCAAGAATTAACTGTGTGGCATACTTTAGAGCAAAAATGGTCATCTCTGGGTCTGTACTCCGCTCAAATCTAAAGGAAGCATCTGTATTTAATCCATGGCGCTGCGCGGTGCTTCTCACGTATTCAGGAGAAAAGCAGGCACTTTCCAAGAATATATCCGTGGTTTCATTACTGACCCCAGATTTTTGGCCACCAAATACCCCGGCAAGGCACATGCCGCCCTCGGTATTACAGATCATTAAATCTTGATCGCTGAGCATTCGTTCCTTACCATCTAGGGTGATGAAAGGCGTATTGGTTGGCAAACGTTTTACGATAATAGAGCTTCCTACTTCTTCGGCATCAAAAGCGTGCATAGGCTGTCCGAGGCTGTGTAAGACATAGTTAGTGATATCGACTATGTTGTTGACGGGCTCTAAACCGATGGCCTGGAGCCTCCATTTAAGCCAATCTGGAGATGCTGAAACCTGAATGCCCCGTAGAGTTACTCCAGAGTATCTAATTGCACCCTCAGTATCTTCAACAATTACTTTTATCGGATCTTTCGGATGATTGAGATCAAAATCTTTAAGAACAGGTAAGGTTAAGCTGCGATTGAAATAAGCTTTGAGATCTCTCGCCGTTCCTAAATGAGAAGTGGCATCTCCTCTATTAGGCGTAAGTCCAATTTCATAGACTACGTCTTCCTCACTTTCATATAGTTGATGGAGTGGGGTACCATTGGCATAATCGGTTGTTAAGACCATGATGCCCTCGTGGCTTGAACCTAAGCCAATTTCATCTTCGGCGCAAATCATACCCTGGGAAACTTCACCACGTATCTTTGCTTTTTTTATTTGGACGGGTTCCCCTTTCAATGGGTAGATCAAACAGTTGACAGGAGCGACGACTACTTTTTGTCCTGCGCTTATATTAGCGGCACCACATACAATATTGAGCAGATCATCTGATCCTATCGCTACTTGTGTTAATTTTAGTTTGTCAGCATTGGGATGCTGTGTGCAACTCATGACTTCTCCTATAATTAAGCCTTTGAGTCCCCCTTTGATTTTTTCAATTTTTAAAACACCCTCCACTTCTAGACCCGTTTGTGTTAGGATCTCCGAAATAGTTTCTGGAGTTTCAGAAAGTTCAATAAAATTAGTTAGCCAGTTGTGCGAAATCTTCATATTTATGGCTCCTTTTGGAGCTTGGATACAAAAATATAAAGTGTTAGCATTAAAATGGACTAACTATTCAATTTTATATACTCGTTCACCCGCTTCTATGGCTATGGCAAGAATATTTTCGGGTGGAGGTAGTGGGCAGATGTATTCATCAATGTAGGCACAATAGGGATTGTAGGCTAAATTGAAGTCAAGACTAGTTTTATTTGATTTTCCTATAGTGACATCTAAGTAGCGCCCACCCCCATAGCTACCCTTGCCGCTGGTATCATCTGCAAAGCCACAGAAGAGGGTTTTATCGGCGCCAAAACCCACAGGTTTAAGTACGAGCAACCTAAATAATTGCCCATCTAATGAAAATTTCAACCAAGCAAATTTTTGATATCGCTCTGGCTCACCATTGCTCGCATTTAAAACTATGATTTGACGTTCTTTGATTCTTTCTACTGAGGCATTGACTTTATACTTTTTATCAATAGGATAGTAGCTGGGCTTTTGGTAGAGGACATTAAACTGCTTGAAGGGGGAAGCCTCATTGAAAGTTAAATATTTATGTCTATTACTAATTTCTTTTTCAACTACTGAAAGATAATTCTCGTCTGTTTCATTATCCGAAAATGAATAAAACAGAAGCAGTAAGAGTACAGGGGCCAAGAGCCAAATTATTTTTTTCATTGTGAGTGTTAGTTAGAAGACTAATGAATGATCTACAAAGCTATAATATCCAGCATTGGTATATATGATATGATCAATGATAGAAATATCAAGTAGATCGCCTGCTTTTTTAAGTTTTTTTGTCAAGTTAATGTCTGCCTGAGAAGCGCTCATATTTCCCGAGGGATGGTTATGAATCAATATTAGGGCACTCGCATGTCCATCGAGCGCATGCTTGAAAACAATTTTAGGATCTACGAGAGTTCCTGAAATCCCACCTTTAGATACCTGCTTCTTGGCAATGATTTCATTATTTCTTTTTAATAAAATAATCCAAAACTCTTCATGTTGAATATCCATCATTTCAACACGCATGAATTCATAAATATCCTTGGAACAGGTTATTATTTTTTTTGATTTGACTGTGAATTCATCTCGTCTACGGCCTAATTCAAGGGCGCTGATGATATTTATGGCCTTGGCATGGCCTACTCCTTTAAATTTAATCAGATCGTTTACTGATAAATGGCCCAATTGCTGGAGGTCATTATTTACCGAGGTCAAAATTTTTTTGGCAAGGCCTACGGCAGATTGTGTTTGGTATCCGGAGCCCAACAAAATCCCTAATAATTCAGCATTCGTTAATATTGACTTGCCTTTACTTAATAATTTTTCCCGAGGGCGGTCTTCCTGAGGCCAATTTTTAATATTTAATGAAGATTGATTCGAAACGTTACTTGACATAAGTCAAATAAATTTACAAAAAAAAAGCCTCGATATACCGAGGCTTTCCTATTTTCATTAATTTTTTTTTTAAAGAGTAGCTACTTGCTTGGTCAAGCTTGACTTTAAATTAGCTGCTTTTTTCTTGTGTATGATGTTTCTCTTTGACAGCTTGTCTAGCATGCTGGTCACTTCTTTTAATAATTTTTCAGCCTCAACTTTGTCCGTTGATTCACGAAGCTTTTTTAGATAAGTTCGTGTCGTTTTATGTTGATAGCGATTTCTGAGCCTTTTGACTTCGCTTGACTTTATTCTCTTTTTTGCCGACTTGTGATTTGCCATTTCTATTACCTTGTTCTGTTGAAGGACTGCAAAGTTAGGCTTTTTATTGAAAAAACAAAAGCGAAATAGATATATAAGTATTTGTTCTGAGGAGCTATATTTACTTATATGTATTTTTTTTTATACCCTTTACTTTTAATATTCGTCCCAACTCATCTTGAGCCTAACAGGAAGGCCAAATGGGGTTTTCATGCGCACAAAAAAATAAATGAAATTGCTATTTTTTCGCTTCCTCCTGAAATGATTGGTTTTTATAAAAATCACATGAGGACTATTATTGAAAGATCGGTGAACCCAGATAAGCGGCGATATATAAATGAAAATGAAGGGCCCAGGCATTTTATTGATTTAGATGCATATGGAAGTAATCCTTTAGCTCAACTACCTAAACAATGGCAACAAGCGGTTGAAAAATATGGGGACAGTACTTTAATCAAACATGGGATCGTACCTTGGCATATGGTGAGGGTAAAATATTATTTGACACAGGCTTTTTTAAATCAGAATGCCGATCAGATTTTAAAAATTTCGGCAGATTTAGGTCATTATGTTGGAGATGCTCATGTGCCCTTGCACACTACCAGTAATTACAATGGTCAAAAGACGGATCAGCGAGGGATCCATGGGTTCTGGGAATCTCGTCTTCCGGAGTTATTTGATGAACGATATGATTTATTTGTGGGAAAGGCCAAATATATCGATAATGTCAATGATGCCGCTTGGGATGCGGTAGCCAATGCACATTTGGCCTTAGATTCGGTATTGACTTTAGAAGCTCAAGTCAGTCGACAAATTTCCCCAACCAAAAAATATAGTTTTGAGGTAAGAGGGAATCAGACAGTTAAAGTTTATTCATATGAATTTTCTGAGGCCTACCATCAACGGTTACAGGGAATGGTAGAACGAAAAATGCGGTCATCAATTAAATTAATTGCTGATTTGTGGTTCACTTGCTGGGTAGATGGTGGCCAGCCCAATCTCAGCGCATTGATTCTGGAGGGAAGTAGGGTTAAAAAGGATCAAGTAGATTCTTTATTGATGAGAGAGGGCAGTCATGGCAGAAATTGACTGATGGGGTCAGCAGAGGAGAATGAACTTCATTTGACACTGATGGGACTTTGGATTAGACGACGGCCATTTGGTGGGCCTTCTTAATATGCTGCACTTTTTTGGTAAAGGCCAATGTGGTCATTGAATTGGATACTGATACGGAACACATAGAAAAGAAGTTACCTGGGTGTTGAAGCATCGCAATTATTGAATTTTTTTTTCATACCATGAAAAGGCAGAAAATAATAGACGGTCGCATGACAGGGGGCTGTCGGGGGTTGAAGTACGGTTGGGTTTCCGGTAGATAAAAAAAAGGTCACCCAAATTAATGGAAGACCTTTTTTTAATTATTTCAAAAGATTTATCCTATGGTGATTCTTTTGAATTCAGTCACGGTCATCCCCTTAGAAACATTATCTAAGTATTGAGCAATGGTCATAGAATTATCCTTCACAAATTTTTGTCCCATGAGTGTATTTTCGCTAAAGAATTTATTCAGTTTCCCCATTGCAATTTTTTCAATGATGGCTTCTGGCTTTCCTTCTTGTCGTGCTTGGTCTTTCCCTATTTCAATTTCCTTCTCTATGGTGGAAGGATCGACGCCTTCTTTATTCACTGCTACAGGGTTCATAGCTGCAATTTGCATGGCGACATCACGTCCCGCTTCCTCAATAGCTACTCCATTGGTATGACCCAAACCCACCAAAACACCTAATTTTTTATTTGAATGGATGTAGGATACTACCCCTTCTGACTTCAATATTTCGTAAGAGCTGATTTCTAGCTTCTCTCCAATCTTACCCGTATTTTCAATAATTTTTTCACCAAGAGTAAGGTCACCTGTTTTGTACGCTTTTAAGGCGTCAATGTCTGCGGGTTCGTGGTCAAATGCACAAGCTATAATCTCTTCTCCTAATGCGATAAATGCATCATTTTTCGCTACAAAATCAGTTTCACAGGTAAAGGCAACCAAAACTCCTTTGGAACCATCTTCGCTGGTCTTAGTGAAAATAATACCTTCAGAGGTTTCTCGATCTGCTCTTGAGGCAGAGACCTTTTGACCTTTTTTTCTTAAAAATTCAATTGCTTTGTCAAAATCACCATCGGCTTCTACCAATGCTTTTTTACAGTCCATCATACCTGAACCGGTCATTTGCCTGAGCTTATTTACTTCTTGAGCGCTAATTGCCATTTTTTTATTATTTATGATAATTATAAATTCTTTTAAACAAAAATTGAACATCATTTGTGTTGATGTTCAATTTTAATATTTGATTAAATCCTTGTTAAGCTGTAAGAATTTGAGTGATTAGTCTTTCTTTTCTACAACCTCTTCGGCTTTCTGCCTTTTGGCTTCTTCAGCAATCTTAGAATCTTCTTTTTCTTTCTTTCTTTCACCCAGTCCTACTTCCATTGCATCACTAATATAATTGGTAATTAAGGAGATAGATTTGAAAGCATCATCATTTGCAGGTATCGGGTAATCAACTTCATTCGGATTGGAGTTGGTATCTACCATAGCGAAGACCGGGATATTTAGTTTCTGTGCTTCTGCTATAGCGATGTGCTCCCGTTTGATGTCTACTACAAAAAGGGCAGCAGGCAATCTGTTGAGATCAGCGATGCCACCAAGTACACGCTCTAATTTAGCTCGCTCCCTAGAAAGCATAAGCTTTTCACGTTTGGCGAGGTTATTATACGCATCTTCTTTGAGCAATTTGTCTATTGAAGTCATTTTTTTCAATGACTTTCTGATCGTAGCGAAGTTGGTTAGCATACCTCCAAGCCACCTTTCGGTAACGTAGGGCATTTTTAACTTTATAGCCTGCTCTTCTACGACCTCTTTCGCTTGCTTTTTAGTAGCTACGAACATTACCTTACGTCCAGACCGCACGACGCCTTGTAGTGCAGCAGCAGCCTCTTCAAGGTGCTTAAGTGACTTATTAAGGTCAATGATGTGAATGCCGTTCTTCTCCATAAATATGAATGGAGCCATTTGAGGATCCCATTTACGAGTAAGGTGTCCAAAGTGGACGCCAGCATCCAACAATTCTTTTGTTGTAATTTTTGCCATTTTTTAATTATAAACTTATCGTTTACTAAACTGAAATGCTCTTCTTGCCTTTCTACGTCCGTATTTCTTACGTTCAACCATTCTTGAGTCTCTTGTAAGAAATCCTTCTGCTTTTAAGGCAGGTCTGCTTTCTTGATCTAACTCAACCAAAGCACGAGCGATACTGAGCCTAATGGCTTCAGCCTGACCTGAAAGTCCACCACCAAAAACATTGATGCTGATATTAAAATTATCGTTTTGCTCTGTAGTCACCAAAGGCTGCTTAACAATGATTTGAAGTACTTCTGATGGAAAATATTCCTTAAAATCACGATTGTTGACTTTGATTTCTCCTTTCCCACTGGATAAGTAGGCACGAGCTACGGCAGTTTTTCGTCTACCAATTGTTTTGATTACTTCCATTCAAATTATATTTTGACTTCTTTTGGTTTTTGAGCCTCATGTGGGTGTTCGGTGCCCACATAAGCGTAAAGATTTTTAAATAGTTGCCTTCCTAATCTATTTCTGGGAAGCATACCACGTACCGCGCTTTCTATCAAAAGCGTTGACGATTTTTGGTAGAGCTCTTTAGAAGTCTGCTTTCGTTGACCCCCTGGATATCCTGTATGACGTATATACAATTTATCCGTCCATTTCTTACCGGTAAGTCGAATTTTGTCTGCGTTGATAACAATGACGTTATCTCCACAATCGACATGTGCAGAAAATGAAGGTTTGTTTTTGCCCCTAATAATTTTACTTACTTCGCTGGCCAATCTTCCTAATACTTTGTGACTTGCATCGATGATCACCCAGTCTTTATTGACTGTTGATTTGTTTGATGCAATGGTCTTATAACTTAATGTTTCCAATTTATAAGTACTTTTTTTTATACTGATGCTCCTTTTTCTATCTTGAAAAGGGACACAAAAATAGATTTTATATTTTGGAAAAACAAGATACCTACTTTTATTAACGCTTGTTTTTTTCAAGTTGTCGAATTGCAGCTTGTAAATCTTTGGGATAAGGCGCCGTTAGTTTCATTATTTCCCCATTTATATCCTTAAATTGAATGCCCGCAGCGTGCAGGGCCAATCTACCCATTAATGGTTTTTCCTCATCGTTTTTAGAAGCTTTATAGTTTTTTTTGATGGTGGAGAGGAAAAGGTTTTTTCCACCGTAATGATGGTCTCCAATAATGGGAAGGCCGTAATCTGCCAAATGGACCCTTATTTGATGCATTCGACCCGTAAAGGGCATACATGCCAAAAGGGAATGTTTTTTATATCGTTCAATGGTCGAGACGAGTGTCACGGAGGGTTTTCCTTTTTGAAAATCAACTTTTGAGCGACTGGCAGAGGAATAAATAGGTTTATTAAGCTCTAATTCTTCAATATTTTGGTCCCCTTCGACAAGGGCATGATAAATTTTAGTAACGGATCTTTGCTCTAGCAGCATGGAGAAATACTTGTAGGTAGCATCATTTTTTGCAATGACCAAAATCCCCGAGGTAGTTTTATCTAATCTATGACAGACTTTCGCATCATTAAAATAGGTCCGAGCCCATTTGAGTATATTTAGTGGGGAACTTCGGTCTTCTAATGTGGAAATATGCTGGGGTTTATTAATAATGATGAAATCATCATTTTCAAAAATAATTATTTCCTTAAATGGGGAATGAGGGGTCAATTTTTTCTTCATATTGTCGAGGCAGCTGTTATGATTTCCGATTTGAGGGCTGGGCTTGCTTTGAGTTGAAACCAAAACTTCGTTCCTTTTTTACTACTACTTTCAACATTAATTTTTGATTGATGACTTTCAATGATATGTTTGACGATGGACAAACCGAGCCCCGACCCTCCGGTTTCTTGAGAGCGACTTTTATCTACCCGGTAAAAGCGCTCAAAAATCCGGGAGAGATCTTTTTTTGGAATTCCTATACCATTATCACTCAATTCAAAAATAACCTTTTTAGCTGAAGTAGTGATTTTAATCACTACTTCAGCCCCAGTACCCGCATAATTGATGGCGTTGGCCAATAGATTAAGAATTACTTGATAGATTCTACGATAATCCGCGCTGACATAAACAGGATGGTCTTTTGAATTGAGCAACTGTAATCCCACTTGTTTTTGATAAGCTTTTTTTTCAAGCTGGTCCATTACTTCAATACTAAGTTCAACCAAATCAAAGGATTCAAAATGCATATTAATCTCTCCTTTTTCAATTTGAGTGATGGTCATTAAATCTTGAACCAAGATGTCAAGTCGATCTAGGCTCTTCGCTGCTTTTTTGAGGAAATTTTCTCTCACGGCTTCGTTATCAATGGCCCCATCCAAGAGTGTATGAACGAATCCTTGGGCCGAAAATATAGGGGTTTTAAGTTCATGAGAAACATCGGCAATGAACTCTCTTCTGAAAGCTGCCATTTTCTTGAGTTCATCGATTTCGTTTTGTTTTCTATTGGTGTAGGACGAAATTTCTTGATTTATTTTTTTGAGTGGGTTAAAATAGGACTTTTTTGTTTGAGCAATTGAAGCTAATTTTTGATCTTGGACGTTTTCTAGGGCTTTATAAATATTATTGATTTCTTTAAAAAATAATAATTCGGCCATGACTCGGATGATACTGAACCCTGAAATAAATGATAAAATAAAAGTTAAAAAAATAGCCCGATCAGGAACGTTAGGCGTTAAATAAAGGGCAGTGGTGGTAATAACGGCTATTATCAATGCGAGGATAAGCGCAAGACCCTTTGAGTTGAGTGTCATATCGTAAGTTAATCTCCAACAAACTTATAGCCAACACCTTTAATAGTTATGATGAAACCATCACCAATCTTTTCTCTAACCTTTCTAATATGGACATCAACTGTGCGAGCTAAAACGTAAACATCTGATCCCCAAATATTTTTCAATAAATCATCTCTGCTAAAAACTTGATTAGGATTATGCGCTAAAAAAAACAGTAATTCAAACTCTTTCTTTGGTAAGATTATCTTTTTATTGTCGAGTTTGACGGTGTAAGAAGTACGGTCAATCTCTAAATTTCCAATATTAATTTTAGAACTCCCGGTGTTCTTTTTGATATCCCTTCTGAACAACGCATTAATTCTACTGATCAGCGCACGGGGTTTGATGGGTTTGGTAATGTAATCATCAGCACCCATTTCGAACGCTGCGATCTCTGAATATTCTTCTGACCTTGCGGTAAGGAATATAATAAACTTATCTGCTAATGCAGGAATGGAACGGATTTGGCGACAAGTTTCTACACCATCCATATTGGGCATCATGATGTCTAATATAGTTAGATCAGGAATAAACTCTTTAGCTAAAGAGACGGCTTGCACCCCGTTGGATGCACTTTTAACTTTATAGCCATCAGAAGACAGATTATATTTTAGCAATTCGACAATATCAGGATCATCATCTACGACCAATATTTTATACGTATTTGAGTTCATTTAAATAGTTTAAATAAGTCTTTAAACGTTCAAAAAATTTAAATATGTACAAGTTTAAATAGAAATCATAAGGGTAATGTTATTTGAAAATTATTTTAACATAAAATGCTTCACAATTTGTTAATATTCAAATACTATTTATAGTGGTTTATAAATTTTTTAAAATCTTTCTCATAATAGTTAAATATAGAATCAAGCTTATGCTCCTCAGCGTAATAACGCGTGTAGGACATGAAATAAGCGTTATTGGGTAATGATTTATTGAAAACGTTATAATAATTGACATTACTGAACTTAATGGTATCTAGATGATTTACAATGCTACGGATGGTTTTGTTTTTTTCAGCAGCTTTAAAATTAAGGTCATCCACATCACTAAAACTTTTGTATAAACGGTTTAAACTTTGTTTACCTCTCAATAGGTGTTGCCTGAATTTTTCTGAATCTTCAATAGCTAATAAATAATCAGTTATTTGATTCGCATTGGGGCCATAAAAAAAAGTGAGGTAATCGATACTTGCTTTTTTGCCAATAAAAGAAGCCAAATTTTCATTGAATTGGAGTTGGTTTTTTAAAAATAAGGTGCTATGCGTCAATTCATGAAACAAAGTCTCTGCCATTTTGGCTTCTGTATTGTTCAACATATTGGATAGGATAGGGTCCTTAAACCAACCCAGCGTTGACCAAGCGCTGACGCTTCTTATTCGAGTATCGTATCCGTCTTTTTCGAGGGATTCACGTTCTATTTGGGCTTGGCTGAGATCGAAAAAGCCCTTATATCCAAAACTGCCTAAAAACGGGAAGGACCACGTTTTATTTTCAAATTTATAAGGGTGGCATGCGGATAGATTCCATAGAGAGGCTTTGTTTTTTTGGTCATAAAGGGAGCTATAATTATTGGTTGGCTTCAATCCAATTTTTTCACTGTATTCCTTGATTTGCTGTATTTGCTGTATGCGTATTTTTAGTGAATCGGGATAATCGGAATCATCTAAATAGGTAGAAATGGGCCGTGCTTCCATAAGGATTAAGATTTGTCCTTTGGCTTGGAGGGCACCATAAAGGATGATATCTTGATAATATAAAAAGCCTGAGAAAAGGATAAATAATAGGGGTATGATTAAGATTCTTTTTTTGATTTTCATCAGGTTACTTAATATGTTTTTTTAAGATGATTAAATGGAGTAATGCGGCGTGTGGTCATTATACAGCAAAGTATTTGTTTTGGAGGGCTAATATTTAGGCCTGCCAAAGGCTTTTGAAATAATACAAACATTAAATGAGAGTCATCTTCAATGGTTAACCTCATTCAATGGGGCTCTTGTTAACTCAGGAAGATTGTCCAATATAGGCAAAATCAACAAAATAGGGAACTATAAAAATTGATTATCTATCATTTAGCACATAAGTTATTGTTGGAATATTCAGTTCTTTATCCGAATTTTGCTCAATCGGAACTATCTTCTTAATTTGAAAACGAGGAGTAGCTAAACAAAAATAGACTTAGGGTATATTGAAATCTTATGGTTAAGGGAAAATATAGAGAAGTTCACTTTAGTTTTACACTTAGGAGGAGCTACTTTCCGGGCTCAAAAGAGAAAGATTAAAAAGATAATTATAGTATTTCGCGGAGCAAAAAAAGCTAAAATATTTAGCTAAATGCATTGAATTTGCTAATAATTCTCTATTTTAGCTAATATTTTTAGTAAAAACAATAATTTTAAAAGACAATGCAAGAAAAAGAGCAAAAACTTAAGGCACTTCAGCTTACTATTGATAAGCTAGAAAAAACCTACGGTAAAGGGGCCATCATGAAATTAAGCGATGAAAAAGTGATGGATGTACCCGTCATCTCGACGGGTTCCATTGGATTAGATCTTGCCTTGGGAGTTGGGGGTATTCCAAAGGGTCGGGTGATAGAAGTGTATGGTCCTGAGTCCTCGGGAAAAACTACCTTATCCATGCATTGTATTGCAGAGGCGCAAAAACAAGGTGGATTGGCAGCCTTTATTGATGCTGAGCATGCCTTCGATAAGAGTTATGCTGAAAAATTAGGAATTGATACTGAAAATTTACTCATATCCCAGCCAGACAATGGAGAGCAAGCTTTAGAAATTACTGAACATCTTATTAGATCTGGTGCCATTGATATTATCGTGATCGATTCCGTGGCGGCTTTGGTGCCAAGGGCTGAGCTTGAAGGAGAGATGGGCGACAGTAAAATGGGACTGCAAGCGAGATTGATGTCTCAAGCGTTGAGAAAATTAACTGGAGCCATCAGTAAATCAGGCTGTGCATGTATTTTTATCAATCAGCTCCGAGAGAAAATTGGTATCATGTTTGGTAATCCAGAGACGACTACTGGAGGAAATGCACTTAAATTTTATGCATCGGTAAGATTAGACATTCGTAGGATAGGTCAAATTAAAGAGAGTGCGGATAGTATTATAGGAAATCGAACTAAGGTGAAAGTGGTGAAAAATAAAATTGCACCACCGTTTAAAGTGGTAGAATTTGATATCATGTATGGCAAGGGTATTAGTAAATCTGGAGAAATTTTGGATTTGGGTGTGGAATTAGAAATTATCCAAAAATCGGGCTCATGGTTTTCCTATGATGGAAATAAGCTGGGACAAGGAAGAGATTCGGTTAAGTTACTTCTTGAGGATAATTCAGAGCTTATGGATCAGCTGGAACGTTTGATAAAGGAAAAAATCCATGGTTGATATTAAATTTATCTTTAATCAAGGTTTAATCTACTGATCGATTGTGGCGTTATTTATTGTGTTCTAATGGCAATCACTGGATCCATTCTCGCGGCTAAGGCTGCCGGAACAATTCCAGAAACGACACCAATGACGACAGAGACGCCCAGCCCAAGAAAGACATTATTTAGGCTGAGTCTAAGCTCTAGGGTTCCCAAACTTGCAAAACTCAATAGGTAAACCAGAAAGATACCGAGAGCCCCTCCGATCAAAGAAAGAAATACGGATTCAAATAAAAATTGAAATAGGATGAAATAATTCTTGGCTCCGAGTGATTTTTGGATGCCTATGATGTTGGTACGTTCTCGAACAGAAACGAACATAATATTTGCGATTCCAAATCCGCCTACAAGAATAGAAAATGATCCAATGACCCAACCCGCAATACCTATGATATCGAAAGTAGCACCGATAAAATTAACAATTGCTTCGGGATGATTTATGGCGAAATTTTCTTCTTCTCTAGGTTTTAATCCTCTTTTAGACCTCATCAGACCCTTCACCTCAGATTCAAGTTCAATAAGTCCTAAATCTGATTCATATCCTTTTAAGGTAATGTCGGGCTCTAATCCTCCTTTACCTTTACCGATATAATAAAGCTTAGTGAAGGATTGGTAAGGGATTATGATTTGATCATCTTTAGACTCCATTTCAAGAAACCCTTCTCCCTCTTCTTTTAATTTGCCAACCACATAATAGGAGATTCCTTTAATTTTTAAAGTTTTACCTATGGGGTTCAGATCGGCAAATAAATCTTTAGCAATTCTATGACCTACGATAGCCACAGATCTGCCTCCAATGGATTCCTGTGAAGTAAAATACCGACCTTCTTCGATAGTTACTTCGTAAACGTCTTTGTAGGAATTAGAAACACCCATGAGGTTTCCTTCATTGCTACTGTTATTTTTGAATTTAGCAACAATACCTCTCTTGTTGGCGATGATGCATAAACTTTCAGCGTTCTGAACATTTTCTGCTAAAAACTCGTATTCTTCCCAGGTTGGGTGTGGACGCTTTAAATATTTCCACCACGGGTAAGGTCCATCTCCCCCCAATCCCCAGGGCCATTTTTGTATAAGTATCGTATTGGCACCGAGAAAATTAAAACTCTCCTTTAGGCTTCGCTCCAAGGAATCAACAAGTGTGAAGACAGAAATGATGGCAAAAATCCCAATGGTTACCCCCAATAGTGATAGTGTGGTCCGCAGCATATTCATTTTTAATGCGTTCCACGCAAATCGAAAGCTTTCAAAGATAAGTTTCGTGATTGTTTTCATAACATTGGGTAAGATAATTGGCTAGAAACGAAAAATTTAAATTTTATAAAAAACATTTGATTAATTTTGCGGACGTATTGCATAAATTTTGGTCATCCTATAATTTTTTTTCATGAAGCTATCAGCATTCAAATTCGACATTCCATCCAGTATCATTGCCTCACATCCTATGGAAAACAGGGATGAATCGCGTTTGATGGTTATTCATAAGGATACAGGAAAGTTTGAGCATAAGACTTTTAAAGATCTAGTAGGTTATTTTAGTGAAGATGATGTAATGGTACTTAATGATACCAAAGTATTTCCTGCTAGATTATACGGAAATAAAGAAAAGACGGGTGCTAAAATAGAAGTTTTTTTATTGAGAGAGCTCAATAAGGAAATGCACCTTTGGGATGTATTGGTGGATCCGGCAAGAAAAATTAGAGTGGGAAATAAGTTATACTTCGGTGATGGTGAGTTGGTGGCGGAAGTCATTGATAACACCACATCTAGAGGTAGAACGATTAGATTTCTTTTCGATGGCGAACAGCATGACTTTTATAAATTGATTGATAATTTAGGAGAAACGCCACTCCCCAAGATGTTGAATAGGATTGCAGAAGCTTCAGATAAGGAGCGTTTTCAAACCATTTATGCTGACAAAATAGGGGCCGTTGCGGCACCGACGGCAGGGTTGCATTTTACTCAGCAAGTGCTCAAAAGACTCGAGATAGTGGGTGTAGATATCGAAACTATAACATTGCATGTTGGTTTAGGTACCTTCAGACCCGTGGATGTCGAAGACCTTACCAAGCACAAAATGGATAGTGAAAATTACGAAGTGTTGGACAAAACAGCACAGCGGGTCAATCAGGCATTGGATGCCAAGAAAAGAGTTTGTGCTATTGGTACGACCGTCATGCGATCGATAGAGTCTTCTGTATCGGCTGGTGGGCGGTTGAAGGAAAGTACGGGTTGGACAGATAAATTTATCTTTCCTCCTTATGATTTTAAAATATGTAATGCGTTGGTTACCAATTTCCATTTACCAGAATCTACCTTGCTCATGATGGCATCTGCTTTTGGAGGGTATGATCTGATCATGGAAGCTTATCAGTTAGCGATCAAAGAAAAATATCGATTTTTCACTTATGGCGATGCCATGTTGATTATATGATATGACGGTAGGTCGTCGTTTTGCAGTTGTAGTAGCAGGAGGACAGGGTACGCGCATGAATAATGAGGTACCCAAACAGTTTATTGAAATATCAGGGAAACCCGTCTTAGTTTACACATTAGAATCATTTTTTAGGGCTGATGTTGACGTTGTGATTCTGGTAATGGCTAAAAATCACTTCGAACGGTGGGCAAGCATCAAAGAACAATGGCTATCCAAACATTCCATACAAATAGTTGAGGGCGGAGACAGTCGTTTTGATTCCGTCAGAAATGGATTGGAATGTGTGGATGCGCCTGGTATTGTGGCCATTCATGATGCGGCGAGACCTTGTGTACCTACGCAATTAATCAACGCAGGTTATAAAGCTGCGGCAGTCCACAAATCAGCTATCGCTGCCGTTGCACTTAAGGATTCTATCAGGGAAAAAACAGGGAGTACATCTATTGCTAGGGACAGATCAAATTATTATTTGATGCAAACACCTCAGACTTTTGATGTTGATCTTTTGAAAAAGGCTTATGAATCAGCCAGTGATTCCAGTTTCACAGATGACGCTTCAGTAGTGGATTTTGACGGCCATGAGATTCACTTAATAGAGGGTTCTTATCAAAACATTAAGATAACCACCGACGAAGATCTTGATTTAGCTAAACTCTTTTTATCAAAGAATCCAGCCTAGTATTCATCTTCGTTAAAGAAAAAGTCCTCTTTAGTTGGATAATCTGGCCAAATTTCATCTATATTTTCATAGGGATTTCCATCGTCTTCCAATTCCTGGAGATTTTCTACAACTTCTAAAGGCGTTCCAGAACGAATCGAAAAGTCTATCAGCTCATCTTTGGTGGCTGGCCAAGGTGCATCTTCAAGGTATGAAGCCAATTCTAGTGTCCAATACATAGTAGTAATGTTTATTATTCGCGCAAAAGTATAACTAAAAAGAACTTATCAAACTTATATTAGCTTTATTTAAAACATTTTGGCTAAAAAAAGGAGAATTTTTGTATTCTCAAAATCTTTACACCTTATAATTTAACAATAACTTCTTTTTTACTCCTATTTTCTTTTTTTGAAACTTTATTTTTTTTGCTACCATTTCAGAGAAAGCGGAGTTTTTACTGTTGAAAATAACAGAATTGTCTTCCAATGTTTTCAGTTCAGCTTGATCCCTTTTGAGTAATTTATGAATGATTTGAACCTTTATCACCAGCTGTTCCTTGATGGGTTTTTCATGAAACTTTATATGTCTCTTTAAGCAGAGCCCTTCAATAAAAAGGATCTCTTCGGAAAGATCAAGCCATTCATAGCCTTCCGTGAGTAAAAGTTTAAACTTTGGACTGGAGTAATTTTTTTTATTAAAAGAAGCTAATTGTGCTCTGTATTTGATCAGTGCGCTTTCAGTGACTTCTTTTTTTAATTTGAAATTATGGATCAGTGTAAGAACCTGGTCAAGACTAGGGTCTACCTTTATTGGTTTATTTGCATGGTCAAATTCCTTCTTCAGTTGATCATATTTGATTTTTTTTATAACCCCATTTTCTTTCCAGGCGATTTTTAAACTTTCTAATTTCGGTGATTTTTGATCTTCGCTTAAGCTTTCTAATTTCTTTGCTTCCTGAATGAGTGTTTCATATTTTCTTTCATAAAAAGCTATAAGATTATTTTTATCATCATAAAAAGCCTTTTTTTGATTGAAAAATGAATTTAATATATTTTTAAATTCTTCATTTAAGTGGGCTTCGTTTGACGCTTCAGCAGGACCTGTGTGGAACCATTTTTTTTGAATAGATAAGATTTGAGTGGTAGCCTCTGGCCAATGTAGGATATCAGTGGCCTCTTTTATTTGCTGGATTAATTGGGCCTTGTCTTGTGCGTTTTTATTTCTGTGGACCGTGATGGTTTTGTTGATAAGTTCGATGAGATGGAATATTTTATGATCTAAGGCTTGGAAATCACCCAGACCCTTTAATTCGGGTAAGGATACTTTTAGATGTTTTGCTTTATTGAGAAAGCTTCCTTTATTTTCAGTTTGACTTACCCTCTCCGCTAGCAGATCAACTTGACTTTTGAATTTTTCGAAATTTGACTCAAAATAGTCTATTGAAAAATCTATATCCTTAACAACCCCTATTTTTCTAGCGGGGTGCTTAGCCCAAGCGTTGCGATAAATAGTCTCATTTTCAATAAACCCGTGGGGAAATGACTTCAAGAGTGATTCCAATTTTTTTTTGGTAAAAATCGGATATTTATATATGATTCACAAGTAATATGGCATTCAATCTATGAGGTTAATTAACCTTATAAAAAGGGTATTTAATGGGATTTATTTGGCCTATTCGGTTGTGGTATTTTCGACTTGATGAAGGGTCATGCGACCAGAAATAATAGCGATAACTATGAGAAAAAAAGCAATTAAATAATGACCTAAAATGAGATGTCCCACACTAAAAAGAACACTATTTAAGAAAATGACACCAAATCCAAAGCCGAGCCAACTGGTCTTCGCTACTTTAGGAATTACTATTTCTGGGGCTTGTAGGGCAATGGGTTTCCAACAACCCATAGGTTTTACTCTTTTGTAAAAGGCCAATAAGCGATCATTGTCTACGGGTTTAGTGAGAAATGTGATCAGAAGGCTCATGAGTGTACTGATAACCAGAATGATAGATGCGCGTATCAATGCATGATCACTGTCGTAATAAAAATGGATCTGATGGAGTTGATTGATGTTTATGATACCTAAATAATGAATTATTTTCGAAATAAAGTAACCATTAGCCAATAACAGCGCCGTGACCATACTTGTGATCTCCGACCAGGCATTGATACGCCACCAAAACCATCTGAGCATGGAAATAATAGCTACTCCTGACATGATTTCAATAATGTAAACCCAAGCGTTGGCAATACTATCCATCTGCCAAGCAACTACCGAAGATAGGAGTAAAAGAAGAACTATGCTTATTCTGGAGATGAGCAGATAATGTCGTGGAGACTCATTTTTTATTAAAAACCTTTTATAAATATCATTGACAACATAAGAACCACCCCAACACAGATGGGTGTCGACCGTACTCATAAAAGCAGCCATAAAAGCGGCTACCATCAGACCTTTGAGTCCAGCAGGCAGGACCTCTAAAATCATAAGTGGGTAAGCGAGTTCGGGATCGGCTAAAAGCGCTGCAGAAGCGCCAGAATTAGGGAGCAGGATGATAGAACCTAATCCGATGACGATCCAAGGCCAGGTAAGAATGACGATAGCAGCAACTGCAAACCACAACGAAGCCTTGATGGCATGTTTTTCATTTTTGGCAGAAAATAATCTTTGAACGATAAAGCCATCTCCTTGAGCTTGTCCCAACCATAGGACAAGTATTAAACAGACAAATCCAATCATTTCTATCGGGGTAATATGCGCTAGGTCGGGCAACATATCAGTAATTCCAGAAGGCGCCTCTGTACTTAGACTTAATTTTAATGCCAATTCAGAGGGACCTCCCACGGCTGTCATGATTAAAAAAGCCATCACTATGGTGCTGAGGACACCAACTGTGAAATGAAGGGCATCTAAAAGAACAACACCTTTTATTCCGGAGATCAAGGTGTGTATTAATGCAAATGTAGCTGTGATCACCAATGCAATTTCTGCTCCCCACCCGAGCATTACTTCAGAAAACTTTAGCATGGCTAGGATGACCCACCCTAGGCTCACGCAATTTTTAAAAATACCATAAAAGGCAGCTGTGAATCCCCTTAAAAAAGAGGCAGAGTTACCGTTATATCTCAATTCAATCAATTCGGCATCCGTCAAGATTTCAGCTCTTCTCCAGTAGCGAGCAAAAAAAAAGACCATCATGATGATGCCTGTGCCTAAATACCACCAAAGCCAGCTGGCATAAATACCTTTACTTCTCACCAAAGCGGTAATGGCAAGAGGTGCGTCTGTTGCGAACCAGGTGGCTGCAATCGAGGTCCCTAACAGCCACCAGGGTAAACTTCTTCCGGCAACAAAAAAGTCCTCTATGTTTTCAGAGCGATGCTTGATGAAAAAAAAACTAATGGTTATACTCAGCATAAGGTAGCCTAGTATCACTACCCAATCGATGGGTTCAAGTCTTGAATTCAATAAAATCTGACCCAACATTACGTTTTCAAATTATTTGATTTTAGGCAGAACATGTTTTTGTAAGGACAGCATTTCATTACACATGTCAATGGCATTTCGATATGAATTGACGGTTGGCTCAATAAGAATGGCCTGCATGAGTTTGTCTTTTGATTCTTCTTGATAGGCCTCTACAAGCAATTTATGGATACTACCATGTAGTCGAATGATAGCAGCAACTGCTTCAGGCAGAGCTTTCATTTGATGGGCTTTAATTCCGTTTCTGTTGGCATAAGCTGGGACTTCTACCACAAGGTCATCAGGCAAGTTGGGAATAGCCCCCTTATTAGGGATATTAACGGCCTCTAGCCATTGATTTTCATCAGACAGCGTAGCTTCCATAATATGTGTTGCGATTTCTCCAGAACGCTTAAAACTACCATCTTCATTTTTAAACTTGATGGCTTCAGTAGACCCAACAGGCAAAAGCTTTTCATTAGAATCTTTTTTCCAAGGGCGGTCATAATTAACTCTATCTACAGTGTAAACACCTTCAGGGATTTCATTTTTTTCCCAGGGATGACCCTCCCAAGGATCATAAAAAAATTGAAGCTGGGGAATAACGAATTCATTGGCCCAATTTAAGTATTCTCCATAATGATTGGAAGCCGGTGAAGGCCATAATCCAAATCTACGGTACAATATACGACCCAAAGCAAGTTCATGCCATTTAGCCAGCCAATCTCCTTCACGTTCCCGAGCCTTTAGTTTAGGATATAAGTCTTCTCCGGAAGTGACATGTTTGATTTCTTGAAACCAAGTAAAATGATTCATACCACAGGCCTTAGTTTGTATTTCTGAGAGTGGTATTTCCAACATTTCTGATATTTGATCCCTTCCCATAAAGAC
>CAJJCN010000079.1 GCA_905182655.1 Flammeovirgaceae bacterium UBA4465 | reverse complement strand
CGCACTCGGATTGAATGGGGGAACCATCAGAGATGCTGCAGGAAATGATGCAACACTTGCGCTTGCACCTCTTCTTGATCCCAACTCGCTGGATGGCAACAAAAACCTCATCGTCGATACCGACGTTCCTACTTTCTTCAAGGCATGGCAATACGATACCGATGGAGATGGCAATATCGATGAAATTGTTGTAGAAATGAATGAGGCAATTGATGATGCGTCGGTCGATTTCTCTGACTTTTCCCTTGGCAGCGGCGCCACAGTAGATGGTTTTAGCGCAGCTTCTGGATCAAGTGCCAATAGCAAAGACGCTGCAGACAATGATAAGTTTATCACCTTAGAAGTCTCTGTTACGGGCACCGCGACGGTTACGGTAGCTTATGCTGACAATGATGCGGGTAACGATTTATCAGATATTGCTGGCAATAATGCTGCCAACAACGCTTCTCTTACCCGCGACGATCAAGCACTTCCCGTCATCACAGATGCCAACTGGCAAGACGCTGACGCCAATGGCAACCTCGACCGAGTGGTATTAACCTTCAGCGAATCTGTCAACATAGTAGATGGGGGTGCCGGATTTAGCGCCCTTTTAATCAACGATGGCAGTGCTGTTACCATCGATAACGCAGATTATGCGGCTACTGGTGTGACCACTTTAACTCTTAATATCACAAGTGATGAAATTACAGGCACTGGTATCACGGGACATACGATTACCTACAGTTCAGGAGCCAGTACAATTAAAGACGCCTCCACCAATACCAATGAGATACCGGACACCGATGTTCCCAAATCCTACTCCGATGGTGCCAAGCCCGTCTTATTAAATGCCTCTTATAAAGACATCAACCCGGTAGGTCAACCCGATGGTACCGTAGATAGGGTAGACGTCATCTACAGCGAGGATATTACCGCCTCCACTTTCGAGGCAGGGGATTGGACTTTTCCTACCAATGGAGCTAGTTTTACAGCCGCTAGTGCTGCCCTTAATGGAAGCACCGTTGAAATAACGGTCACCGGTGCCGCTGCCGAGACTACCGTCTTTGGAGCCACCACCATTTTATACACGGCCACTGCGGGTACTGCCAACAGCATTACAGATGCCGCGGCCACACCCAATACTGCCCTAACAAGTAGCGCAACCACTGTGGACGACGCTGCCCCACCCATCATGATCTCCGCAATCACTGGAGATGCCAACACTGACGGCACCATAGACCAAATCGTAGTCACCTTCAGTGAGCCCGTTGATTTATCTAACGTGGACAATGGCAACTTTACCTTAACCGAAAGCGCTGGAGGATCGCCTCTCATCAGCAGCAGCTACACGGCCAGCAATGTCACATCAGTGACCCTGACTTTGACCGGAGTCACCGCCAATAATACGTCCCTCACCATTGATCTAAACTATAACAATAATGGGGGAAAAACAATCATAGACCACAGCGGCGCCAACGAAATGTGGTTTGACGAGTCCATCACGGGATCAGACGGCGTCGGACCTACCGTAGTCATCACAGCTACCGATGGCACGCTAAGCACGGCAGGTAATGTGGTTAACCCTGGCGAAACTACCACAGACGTAGGCCTTATCTTGACGTTCACTTTGAGCGAGCCCTCATCAGATTTTGACATTACCGATGTCTCTGTCGCCAATGGCACCATCAGCACCGCACTTACGGTCATCTCTAGTACGGTTTATACCGCCCACTTTGCTGCCACCCGCGAAGGGCTCGCAGCCACAGTAGACGTCACTACAGGGGGCTTTACAGATGCAGGGGGCATTGCAAACAATGTGGCTCCCACTCAATTTTTGTGGACTTTGGACATCCCCATGACCTTTGCGGCGGGTTCTTGGGTACATCTATCCTGTAAAGATGCGGACGATGGTCAAATTACGGTGAAAGGCGCAACTGGAAGCCTGCCCACCGATGGTAGCGGAACCTATGAATACGATATTGCCACTACAGTAGGAGATTTATTTGATGGGGGTTATGTTGACAACACCAGTAATGTCTTCAGTGGTTTGGCTGCAGGTACCTACTACATCGGCATTAGTGATCAAGGGGACGATCCTGACCATTTTAGTTACAGTGATGCCATCACTATAAGAGAACCTTCTGTAGATTTAGATGCCATCATTGGGACCTCTCAAAATAACATCTTATGTTACGGAGAAAGCACCAATTCAGGCGGCATCACCGTCACCGGAGGAGTACGCGATATCACCACTGTAAATCCTGATGAGTTTGGCGTCATGGATTATGACATTTCTACCGTGGCGGGTACACTCTTTGACGACAATGACTCCATTCAGTCCAGCAATACTTTCAAAGACCTACCTGAAGGAACGTATTATGTAGGTGCCCGTAGAATCATCAATTATGATGTCAATGGAAATGGCATTGACGATGGTGTGGGAGCTGGGGATGAAACCGGTCTTTATTGTGAGTCTAGGGAAATGGAAATCACCATTACCTCCCCTGATTCCCTTACCCTAAATATTGATTTAAGGCCCTCCTTAACATTTGGCCCTCTTTGCTACGGTGAGTCTTCGGGTCAATTAACTACAATCGTAACTGGTGGTACGGGTACCCTTTATTATTCTGCTAGCCTTATGGACGGTGCTTTTAATTACAATTCTGGCTCCGAAAACCGTACAGCCCCCTACAATACTACCACTACCAAAGCCATTTCGGGAGGATCTGCAGGGACTTGGTACGTTTCTGTGAAAGATGCCAATGATTGTGTCGTCGAAGTCCGCCCAGATCCTGTAGTTACCGATGAGGCTACGGAATTAAGCATATTGAGTGTGGTAGCTACAAATGCTGCCTGTACTGCCGGCGGAAGTCGCCTGCCTGGTGGGACCATCAAGGTCACCATGGAAACGGGTAAGGAAGGCGCGGGCGGTTTAACTTATGCTTCTTTTAAAACGACTTCGCTGCCCAGCGTTTCTGATTTTCTTATCTACACAGCAAATGGTGGGGAGTTTTCTAGTGTCGCAGCAGGTTCTTATTACATCGCGGTAAAAGATGCCAACGGCTGTATCATCATCAGTGATTCGCGGGTCAACGTTTCTGTGCCAGACGCCTTAGAAGTGGTTATTTATAAAGAAAATGCCAGTTGTGAAGGTGCCTCAGACGGCGCGATCAACGCCACCGTTTCTGGCGGCACACTGCCATATAGATCCTATGACTGGGAGAGGGCCGACTATTGGCGTTATAATTGGGATTACATCGGTGCGGTGGCCTATCCTGGAACTTCACACGACATAGACTCCCTTAACGCTGGATTTTATAGCCTTAAGGTGACAGATGCAGATGGATGCTTTAAAACTTGGGATAATCGTAATACAGGTAATATGATGGTTCATCCTGGATTTTATGTTGAAGAGTCCGATAACGTATCTTGCTATGGGGATCAGGACGGTGTTTTTGATCTTAACCCTGTACTTGATGATACCGATGAACAACCCAACTTCAATGTCATCCGCTGGGAAGATGGCGCCGGAGTGGCTATCACAACGGCCATCACCGGTACCCAACGCCGTTGGTTTGAAAAACGCGACGGTACTACAGGGGCCGCCCGTAGAACTTATTACCGAAGCGATCAGGGATTTATCAAGAATGGCCGGCTTGAAGGCTTAGGTCCCGATACGTATACTTTGACCATAGACAATGGCCTGGGTTGCAGAAGGACACTCGATTTCAGGGTCACTTCTCCTTTAGAATTACTTTGGGCAGCGAAAGACGAACGATCAAGCCTTTTAGCGGGTGTTTCAACCCTAGATTACATCACCACGACTCGAGACCTAACCAGCTCACAATACGACATCAATTGCATTAATACAGACGCTGGTACACCCTCCATTCTTTACGGTACTGATAATTCCTCTACAAGCGCTACTGTAGATGCCACTGCTTTAACCACTGCTGTTATCCCCACTGCTGCTCAAGTCACCGATGGCTTTGTCGTTTTTCATGAAGTAGACAGTGGTAAACTCGTCACGCTGACCGCTCCTGCCGGTGCTACCTGGTCGAGAGTTAATTTTGCCAGTTACGGAAACGCAAGAGACAATAATGGTGATGGCATTGGAGACACTTACAACGACTGCCATGCCTCTGGTTCTCGGAAGATTTTAGATAGTCTTATCATTGGACAAAACACAGTGACCTTCCGTGCCAATCATGCCACTTTTGCCCCAGGCACAGATCTCCCGGCGGAAAGTTTACTCTTAACTGGTTCAGACACATGTGCTGTTGGCAAAACCTTGGCTTATAATATTTCGTACGCATACTCCGATGATGCAGGCGCCTATGATACCATCTCTGGCGGTACCATCTACGATGCTCGCTATTATACATTCACAAATAGTGATGGTGATGAGGTTTCATATTATGTCCCCGACAGCTATTATGACTATACCGTCACCGACCTTTCAAGTGGTAATACGTTCATGATTTTTGATGAATATGAAGTGAAAGCGGACACAAATGTCGGCCACTTCACAACCGCGGGACTGTCTCCCGGAAATTATTCGGTCTTTGTTACAGATGGCAATAACTGCCAATCTGCCACCCAACTATTTGATATCTTAGGCCCAACGACTGGCTTTAATATTGAAACCGTCGAAACGGAAGATATTTCTTGTTTTGGTGCCGACGATGGTACGGCTGCAGTAGATTATACCGCTGCTTCGGATGCCAATCACCCTCGGCCTTCGGACCAAATCCTCTGGTATAAAATGGCCAATGCCTTAAATTTTGATGGGGTCAAGGATTATGTCGAACTCCCACAATCCATCAGTGGCAGTTTTACCATCGAATACTGGATGATAACTTCCCAAGCTTCCCCCACGGGTACGCATTGGTGGTCAGGAAAAGGTATCGTTGATGCTGAGGTGGGTTCTTCTTTGACAGACTTTGGTACGTCCCTTCTCAACGAGAAATTAGCCTTTGGCATGGGCACTCCCGATGTTACGATCCAATCATCAACCATAATAAACGACGGCGAATGGAAGCATGTCGCTGTGTCTTGGGATCAAACTACGGGTACCATGAGCTTATATATAAATGGCAATTTAGAAGATACGGGTACAGGAAGTACCGCCTCCCGAACGGCCCCCCCCGCAATAAGAATAGGTTCCATTCAGACGGGTGGTAATTTCTTTAATGGATCCGTCGATGAATTACGCATTTGGAATGGGGTGCGCTCCAGTGAAGAGATCAAAGCGAATCTTCACAACGAATTAACGGGAACAGAAACGGATTTAACCGCCTATTATGATTTCAACCAAGGGACCGCCGGTAAGACGAATACCTCTATTTCCTCGCTTACCGATAACGGCCCTTCCAGCCTTAACGGTATCCTCAATGGTCTTACACTCACCTCATTAACCTCCAACTTTGTCGAGGGTTATACCGGAGGTTTGTTGTCCGAATATACGGGTCTTGAATCCATTGAAAACCTAGGTGCCGGTGCTTACAAATTGGTCATCACGGACCTTTACGGATGTATCAAAGAAGAAGCCTTCTCCATTGCCGAACCCGCTCTTCTAGAGATTACCGAAACCATCACCGACGTCGCTTGCCTGGCTGACGACGAAGAGGATTTTGGTAATGCCCTAAATTTTAATGCTACCGACGACAATCGGATCGTCGTGGCCGACAATAATTCTTTGGACATGACTGGTGCCCTCTCCATAGAGGCTTGGGTTTACGCAAATACCTCTTCGACCTCACACACCTTGGTCAGCAAAGTTGGCAATACCACCAGTGGGTATTCCCTCTCTACAAGCAATGGATGGGCGAGCCTTGATTTTAAGATCAGAAATGGAGGTTCCACCACGCTCTCTGCCTCTGGCCTTTCCATAGAAGACGGTTGGCACCATGTGGCTGCTACCTATAGTTCCAGTACTGGTATGAAGATTTATATCGATGGCCTGCTTTCGAATAGTACGGGTGTTACAGGAGGTCTTGCCAGCAACTCCCAGCAACTAACCCTCGGAGCCAAATATGACGGTACTGGAAATTTGGATAGCGACTATTCCGAATATTTCGACGGTTCTTTAGATGAATTGCGGATCTGGAACGTCGCTCGCTCGGATGCACAAATTAATTACACCAAAGAGATTACCTTGGACGGCGATGAAGAAGGATTGGTCGCCTACTATCAATTCAACCAAGGAACTGCTGGGGGTAATAACTCAGGCATCTCCTCACTTACAGAAGGGATTAATAGCTTAAATGGCACATTTCCAACAGCTACGGCCTTTGACTTGACCGGCAGCACCTCCAATTTTGTGGCCAGCTATGACAATACTCCTGCGGCAGCTGCCACTTCTGGTGCGATTGTGCTCGTCGTCACCGGTGGCTCTTCTAGTTATAGTTATCAATGGTTTAAAGGCTCTGAAGAAGTCGTTGGCCAGACGACGGCTAACCTCAACACGGCCAGCGGATATCCAATAGACGCATCGGGAGAATTCACCGTCGTGGTCACCGATAATACCTACGCATGTTCCCTTACGAAAAAATTTAACGTTGAAGTTGCTGCGACTCTATCACTCACAGGCGTCGTCACTACCCCCACATGTAAGGGCGGTACGGATGGTGCCCTAGATATCACCGCTGGAGGGGGTACTTCTTACGATTATGCTTGGACCAAAGTCATCAATGATGAACTCGTCGCTGGCTTTGCAGAGACCACCAAAGACCTGAGCGACCTTGGGGATGGGACTTACGACATCACCATTACCGAACAAACTTCCGGATGTACTTTATCCAAATCTTTCGATGTTGCTTCTCCCACCACAGCATATACCATCGGCATAGACATCACCGATGCCACTTGCCAAGGAGACGATGACGGGATATTGATCACGTCCATCATTGCAGAGGCTGGGCATCCAACGGCCTACAGCTATGCTTGGTACAGTGGATCCGTAGCCGTGGGCACACCATTATCTACGGCCCAAAAACGCATATACAACTTAGCCCCTGGTCCCTATATTATGGAAGTCACTGATGATTATGGCTGTATCCAGACTTCTACCGCCTCGGTGAGCGAAGAAGCCGAGATCACCTTTAGCACCGCCACCACGACGGACGTGACTTGTTATGAAGGCGCTGATGGCGCTATCAACATTGGTCTTGCCGGCGGCAATGGTCCCTACACTTATGTTTGGTACAAAGATGGGGATGAAATTTATCCTACCGGTGCGTTCGCTGCCTCTCCGCCCACATCGCTCACAGGATTATCTACCGGTGTGTACAGAGTCGTTGTCCAAGATGCTCCCGTCAACGTTTCTCCCAAAAAAGCCTCTTGCTCGATTCAAGCAGTCTTTAATATCCCCGAACCCGAGGACTTCGCCGTAACCGCCACCTTAGTCAACCCCGCCTGTCAGGACGGAAACAGTGGTCAAATCAGTGTGGTCGTATCCGGAGCTACGGAAGGTTCTGGCTATACTTATCAGTGGACTAAAGATCCAGCCGGAGCCGCCACTGCCGCCGGAACTACCGCCACAATCTCTGGTCTTACTGGAGACAATCCAGCCGGCGACGACTATCGATTGGTTGTTACTGATAATCTCGGATGTAGGTCTGACGATTTAGACTATACCCTTAGCTCCCCCCTGACTACTTACCTTATCAATGCCAGTACGACCATTTCAGAGACTGTCACGGCTTTGCCTACAGAGACCGTACAATCGAATGTCTCATGTAACGGGGCTGATGATGGCTATCTAGAGGTGAAAATGACTGTGGACGGCGGCCATCCTACCGATTTTGATTATGCTTGGTACGCCGGAACGAGTGCTACTGATCCTCTTTTGTTGGTTGGCGAAAAAAACATCTATAACCTGGAACCCGGACAATACACTTTTCAGATTACTGATTTTTACGGCTGTATCAAAGAACAGACCTACACGATCCTTGAATATCCGATCATTGATATCTCAGCCACTGCTGTGACAACCCTTAGTAACAGCTGTTCGGAGGCCAATGATGCCTCCATTGGTATCAGCGTAGCCGGCGGAAATAACGCCAATTATACCTATGTATGGTACAAAAATGACGTGGTTTTCGATCCCGCCGATAGTGCTTGGACGGATACAGCACTTTCTACTTTGGCCATCGGTCTTTACAAAGTGATTGTGACCGACGAGCAGGGTTGCAGTGCGAATAAAAGTTTTGAGATTACTACGCCCGAACCCCTTTCCCTTTCCTACTCCCAAGAAGATAATATTTGCCTAGGTGGTAACATCGGAGCCATAGATGTAGAGGTCTCTGGCGGAACCGCTCCCTATGACTATGCTTGGAAGCTCGGGGTTACCGATGTCGGAGATAGCGATACCCTCTCCAACTTGACCAAAGACGATTATGTGCTGACCGTAACGGACTTCGCGGGTTGTGCCCCACTCACCCAAACCATTAGCATTGGTGGGCCAACGACGGCCTTTGCTATTGGCTTCACGACGACCGACTTAACTTGCTATGAATCCACAGATGGCACAATTGCGCTGAATCTTTCCCTTACCGGAGCCCACCCCAATGATTATGAAATCAGTTGGTACAAAGAAGGCGACATGTTCAATAGTGTTACCGAAACTCTTTCAGATCTAGAAGTAAACAATTATACGGTCATCGTAACCGACACCTATGGTTGTGCCAAAACCGATTCCATCACCCTGGTTCAACCCGATGATATTTATCTACACCCGGTGATTGATCCCTTACTATGTTTTGATGCCAGTACGGCCTCCATTACCCTTAATCCTACCGGTGGATCGGACAGCTATCCTAGCGTCGATTGGTCTTTGGCCGGGACGCCAACGGCCTCCGATGTTTTGTTCGTGAGTGCCTTAGCGACTGGGAATTATAAGGTCCTTTTAACGGACGCCAACGGATGCAAAAAAGACAGTGTTATCACAGTAGTAAATCCTGCCAATATGTCCATTAATACCGAAGAAACACAGATCTTTGATGTCCTTTGTAAAGGATTAAGTACTGGAAGTATTGAGTTTAGTGTTGAGAATGGGAAAGCAGATTATGCATATGCCTGGTCTCAAGCAGGAACAGGCTTCAGCTCAACCAAAGATGTACAAGACCTACCTATTGGAACCTATGATCTCATCGTGACTGATGACTACGGCTGTGTTTCAGATCTTTTTTCTTTTGAAATCACCGAACCTGATAACCTATTTAATATCAATGGTGACATAAAAGAGGTCTCTTGTCTGGACGGTAGTGATGGTAAAATATTTGTCTCGTTAGAAGTTTTAGGAGCCTCTACTGACTTTACTTATGTCTGGAACAGAAATGGGACTTTGTTGGCAGAAGACATCAAAGACATGGCCAATCTCTCTCCTGCCACATATCTGTTTGCTGCAACGGATAATTTTGGTTGTACCCAAACCGATACCTTTGAGCTGGCCAATCCCGAAGGCATTACTGCCCTTTTTGACACGATCGAGCCTTCTTGTTATGGAGACTCTACAGGTTCCATTACTCTTTCTGCTTCAGGTGGTTGGGGTGACTACGAATACGATTGGCGCAACCCTTTCAACGAGATGGGGATTAATGATAGCGTGGTCAACAATCTTCTCTCCGGGAATTATTTAGTCCGGATCACCGATGGCGCCGGTTGTCTCGAGCATTTTCCTATAACCCTGGAGGGTCCTGAAGCCCTCTCAATTACCGCAGTGATCACCGACAATTCTTGTAACACCCCTATCAATGCTGGTATCACTATTAGCGTGACGGGAGGTACTCCTTCTTACAGCTATCAATGGCTTGAAAATGGGGATGACTATGCCACTACACAAAATATTGATGCGCTCACAGCAGACCGCTATGAATTAATTGTGACGGATTCTCTATCCTGTGAACAAAGCTCGGGTATTTTGGAAGTCATTACCCCTGAGCCAATTTCCTTCACTGTTATATCCTCTCAAGACAACCTTTGTACGAACTCCAATACGGGCTCCTTGTTTTTACAAGGCTCCGGAGGCACCTTTCCTTATCAATACAGCATCGATGGCGGTTCCGCCGGTACAGACTCTTTCTTTGATGGATTGGCAGAAGGCGTGCATACCTTCTCTATTACGGATACCAATAACTGCAGTGCAGACAGTCTGATTACCGTTCTCTCCGAATATGAGCTCATTGCCAACTTCTCCTTAGATTATACAAATCCTTATATCGATTGGCCCATTTCACTCAATGACTCCTCAATTGCTACTGACATTACCTCCTGGTTCTGGGAACTCGGCAATGGGGCGGTCAACCAAGGTCAAAATACCGAGGTCACCTATGTCGCACCTGGGGTATATCCTATCACCCTAAAAATCTCCAATGAGGTCGGTTGCGAGGCCATAAAAATGGATACCCTCATCATTGAGAAGGGTTATAAATTAACTATGCCGAGTGCTTTTACGCCCAATGACGATGGCCTCAATGATGTTTTTACAGCCAGTCACGAAAACATCATTCGGACGAGCCTTCAAGTGTATAACAAATATGGCGCTCTGGTTTTTGAATCGAACGTCCTCAATGCTGAATGGAATGGAGAACTCAAAGAGGTCCCTCTCCCCCAAGATTCTTATCTTTATGTCATTGAGTATGTCGCGGAGTCAGGGATTGCACGCACCGAAAGAGGGCGTTTTACCTTATTGCGCTAACACCCTTAATGGGTCGTTATGATCCCTTGTCTAAAAGAGTTTCTTTTAAGAGATCCTTGATTCAAAATGTGCTTTTCAAAAGGAAAATGCTATTTTTACTGCACGAAACTAGAGAAATGATTGAAAAACTGACGTCAATTAAGCACCGATTTGAAGAGATTGAACAGCTCATCGTTCAGCCTGATGCTATGTCGGACATGAAAATGTATGCCAAACTCAATCAAGAATATCGTGCATTAGAAAAAATTGTCGTGAAAGCAGATGCCTGGTTTCTTGCCCACGAAAATCTCAAAAACACCAAAAACCTGCTTTCCACCGAGAAGGATGAAGAATTTCGTGCTCTCGCCAAAGTGGAAATTGATGTGTTGGAACCGCAAATCGATAGACTTGATGAAGCGCTTAAAATTCTTTTAATTCCCCAAGATCCCGATGATAATAAAAACGTTATTCTGGAAATACGTGCCGGTACGGGAGGAGACGAAGCTTCTCTTTTTGCTGGGGATCTTTTCAAAATGTATCGACAATTCTCTGATGACCAGAAATGGAAATTGGAACCTATCAGCTTCAGTGAGGGCACGGCGGGTGGATTCAAAGAGATCATTTGCACGATTGAGGGCAACGAGGTATATGGCAAATTAAAATTTGAATCTGGAGCTCATAGGGTTCAAAGGGTGCCCAGCACCGAATCCCAAGGCCGTGTGCATACCTCGGCAGCTACCGTCGCTGTACTTCCAGAAGTAGAAGATGTAGATATCGACTTGAACATGGGCGATATTCGAAAAGATACCTTTCGTGCTTCTGGGGCTGGGGGCCAGCACATCAACAAAACAGAATCCGCTGTGCGGCTCACACACTTCCCCTCAGGTACGGTCGTTGAATGTCAAGATGGTCGCTCCCAGCACGCCAATTATGACAAAGCCATGAAAGTGCTCCGCTCGCGGATCTATGAAAAAGAACTTAAAAAACACAATGATAAAATTAGTTCTGAACGCAAAACCATGGTGGGAAGCGGTGATCGATCAGATAAAATTAGAACCTATAATTTCCCCCAAGGGCGCGTCACCGATCACCGGATTGGTCATACGGTGTACAACCTACCCAATATCCTAGCAGGAGACATTCAAGACTTTATAGATCGCTTGCGGATTGCCGAGAATTCCGAAAGACTCAAGGACGAAGCATAACCATGACTGCTCACTTGCCCAAAGGATTCTTGAAACTCATTTTCTGTTTTATCCTCAGTTGGCTGTCCTTCCTGCTCTCCTGTAATTTTCAAGAAGACAATATCTCAACACAGTCCAATGTCAACTTACTGTTCAGTATAGACACCCTCCTGTTCGACACGCTACTGACCGATCGCCTCAGTGTAACCAAGCGATTGAGAATATACAATCCGAACACTGATGCAATCAATATTTCTAACATTTCTCTAACCGTTGGTACCGAATATTCATTGATCATCAATGGCGCGAATGAAAATCATGCCGAAGGTGTCCTGCTACAAGGTAAAGACAGCCTTTTGATTTTAGTAAAACTGACCGCGGATAAACAAGACCTAGACGATCCCTATTTAATCAAAGACATCATGACCACGCATTGGAATGGAAACACGCATCAGACCCTATTGATGGCCTGGGGACAAGATGCCGTTTATTTAGGCAATGAAGTATTGTGTGATCTGACTTTTACGTCCGAACGACCCTATGTTTTTTATGATAGTGTCTTTGTCGATGCGGGTTGCCTGTTGACCATAGAAGCCGGCGCGACCCTGCTCTTTGATGCCGATGCCGCCCTTCTGGTGGCTGGTCAGCTCATAGCAGCTGGCGATTCGGCCCAGCCCATCACTTTTCGAAATTCGCGTTGGGATATTGATTATCGCATCGCTCCTGGACAATGGCCTGGCCTTCTTTTCCTAATAGGAAGTCAAGACAATTTACTGGACTATGTCATAATAGAAAATGCCATTACTGGAATAACCATTGGTAATCCAGATGAAGATACGTTAGCTGACTTAACATTAAAACACAGCATCATCAGACACAGCGCTCAAGCGGGCCTTGTGGCCTATAACAGCGACGTGGTGGGCGAAAACCTATTGATAATGAATAGTGGGTCCAGTAATGTCATCAATGCGGCAGGGGGCTTCTATCATTATACCCATTGTACCTTTGTCAACACGCCAAATTCATTTTACTCTTCTGATCCCGCCGCTATTTTTACCAACAGTCTCGTACTTTCTGACCAAAGTGAAATCAGCAGTCATTTGTATTTGGCCTTAGAAAACTGTGTTATTTGGGGGACAAGTGATAACGACCTCTGGTCATATGATAATGAGAAGGCCGGCTGGACGTCATCTATCCGTCACAATCTTATTCATTCAAACACACCCCTTAGCGATAATTTTGTCTTTTTTGACACGCTTATTCCTCTTTTTCAGGATATTGTCCAATATAATTATGAATTAGATAGTGGGTCTGTAGCCATTGATCTAGGCCTCTCTAGCACCGTGTTGGACGACCTCCGTGGTCGGCCCCGAGATGAACGCCCTGATTTGGGTGCCTACGAAAAACTAAATCCATGAATTTATGATTGCTCAAACCCCTTTACCCCCCTACTATGCCGTCATTTTTACCTCAACGTTAAAGACCGCATCCCTTGGTTATGAAAAAATGTCTGAACTCATGATTGACCTTGCCAAAAAGCAAGACGGTTATTTAGGTATAGAGCATGCGCGAAGTGCAATCGGTATTACGATTTCTTATTGGCAAGACCTCTCCTCCATTCAAAACTGGCGTCAAAATACTGAACATCAATTGGCTCAAAAAAAAGGTATCAAGGAATGGTATAAAGATTATCAGATCAGAATTTGCAAGGTAGAACAAGCCCATCTTTTTAGCAGTCAATAGATGATTTTTCAAAAAGAAATCTCTTTAGCCCCTTTACCAAGGGGATTTCATATCATTACTAATACCATAAGCACAGTAATCCAATCATCTGGTATCAAAACGGGCAGCGCCCAAGTTTTCATATTACACACTTCTGCCAGTCTGACCATCAATGAAAATACGGACCCTACCGTTCGACTTGATTTTGAATCACACTTCAATCAGTTTGTTCCAGAAAATCAGGCTTATTATCAACATAACTACGAGGGGCCAGATGACATGCCCGCACACATTAAAGCCTCATTGATGGGTGCGTCCGTTAATTTTCCCATTTCTTTTGGCCTACCTAATTTGGGTACTTGGCAAGGTATTTATCTATGTGAACATCGCAACGGTGGCGGGGCCAGAAAGGTGGTCATAACCGTACATGGCGAGTGATCTTACACCAAAAAAAATCTAATGGCCAAATTAATGAAGCCTTTTGTTTTTTTACTAATTCGGCGCTTTCTTCTTGAAAGGCTCACTCAGGGGATTGATTTAATCCTGTCGCTCCCTCAGCTGTTGTAATTCAAGTTGTATCCGCTCTTTGTCTGACGCAATTTCATTGACAATCTCGGTCACTTTTAGAAACGTTTGCAATTCCTCCTCACTTATTTTTTGTAGTATATGCTTATTGAAGGCTTTTACAGAATGGCTAGAAAACGCTCGTTTTTCCTTTCCTTTGGGTGTTAAAAAAATCCTAACTAGACGTCCATCCAAAGGATCTTTTTTCCTTATGATCCATTTTTTGAGTTCCAAAGCTTTCAAAATTCTTGTCAAGCTCCTAGCTTCAAGCCCCATGAGGGGTGCAATTTTTGTGGCGGGTGTCCCCTGTTCTACGTCTATATTAAGCAAGACAAAACCACTCGATGGAGAAATTTCGAAATCCTGCCCATATTGACTATACATGCGTGAGATGGCATGCCAGGCTATTTTGATATTAAAATCAATGCTTTGTTCTTTTTTCATGGTGCGCGTAAATATAGCCATTCTATTACGTTTGATAGAATTTTTTTTAAACAGCCTCCCTTTGGTTCAAGGCTAAATCCCGTTAACTTACTGATCCAATTCCATTTTTATGAGCTCTTTTGACTTTCAAGAAATTCCTAAAATCTTTTATTCTTATCAAACGCAAAAGCCCTTTAGCAATTGCCTGGTATGTTCTTGCTACTTGCTCGAGGATCAAACCTACATCATTGAGAAGGCGCTAAAGAAGCATCCCGGATTTACCGCACAAGACGTGATCTTTGATTACGCAATTTGTTTAAGCTGTGCCTTAAAAATGCGGCAAGAATTTTCAAAAGAATCCTTAGAAAAAATCAATGCTTATTTTGCTGAACACGTGGATATGAATCCTCTCCCTCCTCAAGACGCTCCAATCGACCTTGACGAAGCGCTTTCTCAATGTGTGGTAAAGAAAATCCCGCTCGATGAAATTGCTAATTATCAGATTTATGCGCATTGTCAAGGAAATAAGCTTATTAAAAGCATACCTCCTTACCTGATTTCTCAATCTGCTATAGAAGATCTTATTCCTCTCATATCCAGCGACACTCAAGATATACTTAATGGTTTTTACGATCGCTTCTTGCGTCCTGATCCGGCCATGCTTCTACCTAAACAACCCTCAGATCAATTGGTCTTTATTTAGTTGATGCTATCGCCGCGCAAAAGCCGAAAACGCCTTCTCGCTTCTACCGCATAGGCACTGCCTGGAAATTCCCCAAGGAACTGTTGATACACTTTTTGTGCTTCTAAGGCATTGTCTAAATGCTCTTCCAAAATTTGAGCTTTCATAAATAGGGCATCGTCACCCAAGACACCCTCTGAATATTCGCTTATCAAAATATTAATGGGGTCTAATGCTTCTTCGTATCTGCCTAAACGCATTTCAAGTTTTGCTAACAACCAAAAACAATCGTCCAAAATAGGGTGGCCAAGCTGCGTGTTAATCAAAATTTCAAGTTTATCATGGGCCTCTTCAAACCTATTCTGATACATGAGCAAAGATACCCTTGCGTAATCCGTTAACCCTAGCTGATTGCTATCACCCAAGGTGTTCGTTTCTATAAATAAACTAAGTTCTAAGGCATCATTGGCAATTTCTTTGGTGGTAGAGCGCTTTAAAATGTCTAGATGTGCTTTGGCTAAATCGAAATTACTCATGAAATAATGTAGTCTCGCATTTTTTAATTTTGCCTCATAACCAATAGCTGCATAGGCGTTTTCCTTTTCTACTTGTGAGTACAATAAAGATGCCTCCCAATGATTCCCCACGATCAAATGAACGTTACCCAAATCCATCTTGACTTGGGCAATAAATGTTCTTCTTAGTCCTGGTAGGGTGACCAGATCTTCTAGTATGCTTAGGGCCGTGTCTGGTTGATCTAAATAATAGGCCAACAACCCCGATTTATTCTTTAATGCCGTATATCGGTCTGTATTTTTCTCTGCCGCGTGATCGTAAAACCATTGGTAGGCGTCAGTTAATTGATCCGCAACCTCCGCGTCAACAGGAACCTCATGGGTAAGATCCTTTTCTTGGGATAGAAGAGACAAAAATTGTGCCTTTTCTCGTATATTTCGTTGATCGCTTTTGGTAACCACATAGCCGTAAAAAGAAATTGCATCGCTATACGCTTGATTATCATGAGCGACCTTTGCCACTTGCATTACAGTCTTTCCCAAGCTGTTGCGGCTCCTGTCAATGGCCTTCGCTTGGACAAATGCTCCATAATAATCGTTTTGCTGGATATAAAGCCACATTAATAAGTCATTATAAAGCAGTTCATCCGGGTTTCTTTGGGCACTGGTAATGAGCTGTTCTTCTAAAATCATCTTGATTTTATCTTCAGATAGCAGTTCTTGTAATATGCTTTTTATGTAGGGTACGTGACGGGGTTGTTGTGCAGCAAATTTTAAATACTCCCCCAACATTTTGTCATCATTGCCTATAGTCTTGTAGATCTTGGCAAAGTCAAGCGCATAAATGGTCGGATCATTTGATATCGTCCGGGCTTGTGATAAAAAAAACAAGCCCTCTCTGTGAAGTTTTCGCTGACTTAATTCTTCTGATATTCTTTTTAATGCTATTGGATTGTTTTTATAGTCTTGAAATAAGTCGTCATTTAAACGTTTATTATCAGATTTCTTTTGAAGCAATCCTGCCATATAAATTTGATCCACGCGATATCTCGTTTGATTCGGTAAAACCCTGACTACATGACTTATGTATTTGGCCGCATCATCGAATTTTTCACTAGTTATCATGAGGTCAAAATAATTGGTGTGAATGCGTTGAATATTCTTTTTTTGCTTAGATAATTTTTTATATATCTGAGCTGCTTTGACGTATTCCTTGGAGAGATAATATTCATTTGCCAATTTCGTTTGATCTAATTCTTGACCAAATGTAGTGGCTATTATCATTAAGGTCAGTATGTAATTGACTAATTGTTTTTCCACATTTTGAGGGTCTTATTTATTATATTTATATAAGATTAATTAATTATTATAATATATTATGTCTGTTGATATGTTAGTAAAATAGTTAAATATTTCTAGGTAATTAGACTTGTTTATATACCCGAGGTTATTAAGAGGTTATACACTGATAAAACATTTATAACTAATTGAAAAATAATTGATTAAGTAATTATCAACTTTTAATATGAGGTGATAAACAAATATACACGATCGATATTTTTATACATTGTGATGTTAAGAGTTTTCGCTTGTGGACATTTATTTTTAAGAAAATATGCTAATGAGGATAAGGGGAACTTACGCGTAAGTTATCCACTTAATAGTGTGCGTTGTTCACACTTTAAAAAGATAGATCATCAATAGAGATTTCCCAGTTTGATGGAACCTTTGTTGATTTTGGATATAAATAAATGCTTTCTGGAGCACTATCGTCTCTGAAGTTCCCGACCGACCAAACACCATCTAGGTCATCATCAATCAAGACGCGCAAAGTATATGAACCTGGTATGATATGATCAATAGTAAAGTCTTTCTGATTGACCCGTTGGGCGAAGATGTTGTTCCTCTCGTCCAGGATTTGTATAATGAATGAAGTCTTTGCCGTTGCGGCTTTAATAATGAGGGTGCCAAAGTCTTCAGATACCATTTTTTTTAATGAGACAATGGTCTTTGATAAAGCAAGGCCGTCTGCATCAACAAAGCAAGCGCTGTCAAATACTATATTGGTTTGTTTAAGGTTCCTACTAGCAAGAATCAAGGAATCTTTTAAATGAAGTTGTTGGAGTGCGCTGTTAAGAGAATCCTGAAGATTTGGCCAGGGTACGTCCACTAGAAAAGAGAGCGCGGTTCTATTATTATTCCATTGGTATTGATCCGTGAAAAGGGTTGTGATGGGCAAAAGAGTGTCTGTTTTGACAAGAACGTCGAGTGAGTCGAAGAGGTCAATGGGTTTGTTGAATGACAATGATAATTCATAAAGGGATGGGTCTACAGCGCGGGCAGTAACTTGATAGGAAGGTTCTTCCGGTTTACGTGTAGAGGTTTGGAATTTGATGTTGAGCGTATCGGAGGCCTGCTGTTTAATCGTATCTCTAACGGTGACAATGATTTGGGTGCTGTCTAGAGAATAATCGTAGAGGCTGTCCAAAGGAGGATAGAGACGTATAGAGGTACCCTCGTCATGAAGGTGATGGTGAAAGGTATAAGGGTGGGGAGGGAGATAAGTGATGTGGTAAGAGGTGATGGGTTTGGTGTATCGTATGTTAAAATAGCTGCCAAACGATCGTGAGGATATAAGCTTGAGTGGGTCTGAATTGATGAAATTTATGACAAGGTCAACGCTATCGATATTTGCAGTCAGATCGAAAAGCGAGGGCAGTAACCCATGGGACTCCGTATTGGCCTCAAAACTAAAGTTGCTGTTCTCATCAGTAAACGCGAAAAGTTTATATGCGCCATCTTTAATATTGTTGAGGGCATAAAGACCGGAATCATTGGTGGTTGTAAAGTACAAGGGTTTGTTTATTGTAAGGTCAAGGCTGTCTGAATAGGGGTAAAGCCCAACCAAAACGCCCGACACTGGCTGTTGCGTATACAGCTCCGTCACTCGCCCCATGACATAAAGCGAATCAATATACGGTCCCGTGCTCAAGGCTAAAGCAAGGTTAACCACAGCGTTTTTTTCGGTGAGGTCAGTGACTCCTTTTAAAAAATTGAAGGTATATGTCGTGCTGTCAAGTAGCGGAGCGTCAAACTCAATGCGTAAGGTGTTTTTTCTGCTCTTCAGGGAGTATTCCAATTCAGTGCGTGGACTGATGATCAGGTTCTTTTTGAGGGTGGTAGTATTGATGTCGTCATCAAATGACATCTCAATCCAATCATCGCTGAAATTGAGTGTGGCATTGATGGGTATAGTAGAGGTTAAGGTGGGAGGAATGGTATCTTTAGGCCCACCGGTGGGCGTACGTTGATTAGCGCAATTTAGGTTCATGAGCATCAGTGTAATCAGACAGGCTTTGACAAATATTTTCATGTACCAATGACGTATAATAGACTCGAATACTGCCCACTTATATAGGCAGATCTATTGGAGCGGTATCCCATATAGAGGCCTTTTATAAATGAATAAGGGTTGGATAGGTGTTGCTCGCTAAGCATGGAAACATAATAAGCATCAAATTTCATGGGTTTAGTTTCCAGAATACGTAGACCATATGGTTTTAAAAATGCACTCATGGCTTTTTGGTTAAAATGGCATAAATGTCGTGGAACGTCATAACCGGCCCACTTTGAGCCATAATGTTGGCTATCCCACGAATCGGGGTTGGGTATGGCTATGAAAAGATACCCTTTTTTAGAAAGGCGGTTTTTAATTTTACTAAACGTATTATGGAGGTCTGGTAGATGCTCTAAGACATGCCATAAGGTAATAACGTCAAACGTTTTCCCCGAAACTAGGGAGTCAATATGTTCAAGTAGGTTAGTTTGAACAGAGAGAGGCGCTTGCTTGATGGCGTGAGTACTGGGCTCAATGCCTAGTGCATCAAAGCTTTGAAGTGCGGTTTGTAGAAAGGCACCTGTCCCCGCACCGTAGTCCAAAAGAGTGCCGGAGGAGCGGTATTTTTTAATAAAGCTAATTTTTTGGTGAAGGGTAATTCGACGGACGATACGGTAGACCAAATCTGAGAAACTGATCTTTTTACTGTTGTGTGAGATATACTGGTCGGACGCGTAGTAGTGCGCCAATCGGGAATCATCAGGCTGGGGATTGGTAAATAGAAGCTGACATTGCTGGCATTGGACAATGGCAAAGCTTTCATCAGTGACCAAATGATCTTTAGCGATGAGATAATTATTAAAAGTACTGCTCTTACAGGACGGACAAAGGTCTAACTTTTTGTACATTATCTTCCTAAATATACCATGAGTATTGAAATATCGGCTGGACTTACTCCGCTTATCCTTGAGGCTTGCCCTAATGTCGAGGGACGAAATTTAGTTAATTTTTCTTTTGCCTCTGATGAAAGAGAATTTATTTTCTGATAATTTAACTCATTCTTTAAGGGCAGGGTTTCCATGGATAATTGTTTCTTGGACTGTTGCTCCTCTTTATGTATGTAAGATTCGTACTTTATGACGATTTCAGTTTGTTCTTGAACGTCGCGTGGATATTCTTTTAAGGACGTTTTGATGTTTTCAGACAGATGAGGCAATCCATCAATGGCGAGTTGCGGTCGTTTGAGTAGTTGAGCTAAGGAAGTTTTTTCTGAAATGATGGCCGTACCGCATTGTTCTAAATACGTATTGGCTTCACTAGGTAAGATTTTTTCAGATTTGAGATAGCGTTGAAGGGCGGCCGTTTCGTCAACTTTTGCCTGAAGTAATGCGAGACGCTGGTCACTGGCTAAACCAAGGGCATGGCCTTTAGGCGTGAGCCGCTGATCGGCATTGTCCTGCCTCAGGAGCAATCTATATTCAGCTCGTGAAGTGAACATTCGGTACGGTTCATCAGTCCCTTTGTTGATGAGGTCGTCGATGAGCACACCTATATAACCTTCCGAACGAGAAATGATGAAGGGGTCCTGTGAATTGTTTTTGAGGTGGGCATTGATCCCGGCCATTAGGCCTTGGCAGGCGGCCTCTTCATATCCGGTGGTTCCATTAATCTGCCCCGCAAAATACAAATTTTCAATGAGTTGAGTTTCCAACGTAAGGTTGAGCTGAGTCGGTGGAAAGTAGTCGTATTCGATGGCGTAACCAGGGCGAAACATTTTGACGTTTTCAAAACCATTGATTAATTTCAATGCCTTATATTGAATTTCTTCTGGAAGGGAAGTAGAGAAGCCATTGACATAAACCTCTACAGTGTTCCAACCTTCAGGCTCTACAAATATTTGATGTTGGGATCGATCTGCAAAACGATTGATCTTATCTTCGATGGAAGGGCAGTAACGGGGACCTAATCCTTTGATCCTACCGTTAAACATAGGGGATTGGTCAAAGCCCAGTTGCAACTGTTCGTGTACAGCGCCGTTCGTATGTGTAATCCAGCAGCTCTTTTGATTCTTTAAAGGCTGATTATCAGGAAGATAAGAAAATTTTTCAGGGATTTTGTCTCCTTTTTGTTCTTGCATCTTTTCATAGTCTAACGAACGGCCGTCTACCCTTGGAGGAGTGCCGGTCTTCATTCTTCCTGCACTAAAGCCAAGATCAACCAATTGTTCAGTAATTCCAAATGCGGCTGATTCACCGGTTCGCCCGCCACCAAATTGCTTGTTGCCGATGTGGATGAGACCATTGAGAAAGGTTCCATTGGTAAGGATTACGGACCTTGATTTGATATCAATACCCAAGGAGGTGCGTACACCGGTGACTACATGACCCTCTACTATAATCGCAGATATCATCTCTTGCCAAAAGTCTACATTGGGGTTCGCCTCTAATGTCAGGCGCCAAGTTTCAGCAAAGCGCATTCTGTCTGATTGAGCTCTCGGGCTCCACATGGCAGGCCCTTTCGATTTGTTGAGCATCCGAAACTGGATCATGGTTTGGTCCGTAATGATACCAGAACATCCGCCGAGCGCATCAATTTCTCTTACAATCTGACCCTTGGCAACGCCACCCATCGCAGGATTACATGACATTTGCGCAATGGTGTTCATGTTCATGGTGGCCAACAAAACTTTGGAGCCCATTTTTGCTGCGGCATGGGCGGCTTCACATCCTGCGTGGCCGGCACCAACGACTATGACGTCATATTTTTCAAACATTGATTTCTTGATATAATCCGTTGTTTAACTGATTCATTATGTTCCACGTGGAACATATTCCTTTTCGTACAAAGATAAATAGAAGTCTTCCATTGATCGCATAAGTTCTTTATCCTTCTCAGATTTATCCGAATAACCACAGAGGTGGAGAAGACCATGGACAACTACACGAAGCAATTCATGATTTGTTGAGACGTTGAAAGCGCAGGCATTTTCTATGACGCGCTCTTTGCTGATGAATAAATCTCCGCGGATTTCATGGGATTCGGTGCGATAGTCAAAAGTGACAATGTCTGTGTAGAAGTCATGAGATAAATGTTTTTTGTTTATCGTTAATAGATAACGATCACTGCTGAAAACAATGTTTATTTCTGATAGTTCGAATTTTTCATTAAGGATTACGCCTTTGATCCAGTTTTTAATTTGGTCAGGGAGGGTAAATTGGGGTACGTCCTCAAAATGAAAATAAAGATCATCGCGCATGCTAAATCATGTTTTTATTGAAAGCCAATCCTTTCGAAGGTTCAGAGGGGCAAAAGTAGACTAATTAATTAAAACAAACCGCGCTTTGCTCTGCCTCTTGTATCCATAAAAGCCTTAATTCTTTTCTTTTTCGCGGATTCTTTTAAAATATTCGTTGACTTCAGCTTTGTAAAAAGGATGGAGATTAACCGGAATACTCTCCAATAATTCAATCTCTTTAGATTTTTCCTTTAAGTAATTCTCTAAGGCAGGAGGTCGGCGAGATTTATAGTTCTGGGCTCTTTCAGCCTCGCGGCGCTCATCCTCATCTTGATTTTGAAGGGCGTTGTCTGCATCAAGCATCCGAGTTAAGATCTTCTCTTGCCTATTGATTAATTCTTGGGTGATTTGTTTGTTGATGAGATTTAGCTCGTTTTTCTCCATTTCTTTTGCTGCTTCGCTAAGATGATTGTTAGCGTTTTCGTTGCCGGGTTGTCCTTTGAGCTTATTATTGAGTTTATTGAGTTCGTTACGAATCATTTCTTGTCGGGCAGCCATTTCTGCAAGCTCTTGGCTGAGTTCTCTACCGGTAAGACCTCCTTTTTTAAGTTGTTGGATTTGTTTAGATAGCTGTTTTTGGAGCTGACGTAAGTTGGGCAAACCGCCTGAGGGCTGATTTCGTGGCTTACCGCTGCCTTGACTATTGGCTTGATCACGCATCTGCTGAAGGAGGTCATTTAATAAAAGGGCTAAATTATTCATTGACGTCATAGAATACTGTTGGTTAACAACCGCACTGTTTGCTTTCCGTTGTCGTAAAGAGAGGATGGAGGCACTGATATTCCTATTCAGTTCGCTTAATTCGCTGGTTACAAAGCTTGAGATGGCTACGACTCTTTCCGATAAAGCTAAGAGGCTGTCCGATAGCACAGCTATATTATCTTTCAATTTTAATTGCTCTTGTGATAAAGAGACAAACCTCGGATCCATTGGTTTGAGTCCTCGGAATGATTTCATAATGGTTTCTTGTTCGAAAGAGAGTTTAATTAAATCATCAAGTATTCGATTAAGATCTTCAATGTTTTCATTCAGTGTTTCAGTCTCCATATTCGATTGCATGCTGGCGAGTCGCTCACTTAAATCTTTCATCTCTTCGCTAGTTTCTTCTTGTTTTTTACCCGCTTTTTTCCTTTGTTTTTCTTCTAGTGCATCGGCTATTTCTTGGAGAGATTCATCAATGTTGTCTTCTGAGCTTTGCGTGGGAGAGAGAGATTCGGGCCTTTTCAATTCTTGATTCAAAGATTCTAGATTGTCTAAATCACGTTTAAACTCTCCAAATTTTTGAGTGATCTCACTTTGTTGTTTTTTGAGGTCTTCAAGAGGGAGGTCTTTTTTACCTGATTCCTTAGACAGTTCTTTCTGTTCCTGACTCAATTTTCGGATCATTTTTTGGGCTTGATCTAAATCGTTTTCAAGCTTTAATCTCTTGAATAACTCTAGTGCACGGTTAAGTTCTTGCTCTATATTTTCTTCTTTATTGGTAAGGCTAGAGAGCTTTTTTTGGATGTCTTTAACGTTTTGTTGTTCTTTAAGTAATTGTTCCAGTTCGTCAAATAATTTTTTGGTTTCTTCATCGAGAACATTGGATATGAGCTCCTTTAATTGGGCTGACTTTTTCTGTAATGCTTGATCCTTATCACTAAATTTATTCTGTTGCTGATTGAGCTCTTCCATCTTTTTGGCCATTTCTTTAAGAGCTTCGGCCAATTGTTGCTTTTCCTTAAGAATTTCCTCGAACAATGAATGATCCTGCCAGTCGAGCGTTTTTTTCATTTTCAATTTTTCTTCAATGTTTAATAACTTTTCTTGGAGAGATTCATTTTTTGATATGAGCTCTTTGATGCCACTTTCAGAGGCTTTAGTTTTACTGGAGAGGAGGGATTTAAAATGTTTGTCGTCGGGTATCTTCAGGTAAAAAGGAGTGGAAAAAGTAGACTTATAACCGTTAGGAAGATCATTATCTGTCAGGATAACTTGTAACTCAATTTGGGTCTGCTGACCAATCATGTCCGAGGTTATAGGTACTTGTTGGTAAAAGGATTGGGAATTAGGAATGTTTTTAAACGGAAGCATTATGAGGGTATCTACTCCCCCTTTTTGATCTATCATCAAAGAATGAATGCCGTAGTCATCCGAAAAAGTGCCTGTGATTAAGACAAAGTCATAATATAAGGTGTCTATGAAGAAATTGACCTCTAATTCAGGAAACAGGTCTTTTAATACCGTTATTTGGTATTTGATGGATTCTTGATTTCGCCCGTGTTCATTGGCTAAAATGATTTCATATGAGTCACTTTTGATCACGCTATATTTAAAGTTAAATAATTGATTATCAGGCATATATGTAGCCAAAAGAGCAGGATAGTCGCCGATAACTATTTGGACGCTATCGGTATCAAAACAAGAAATATTCCAAGATACCTGGGTATGCTCGGGTAGGTTTAAGTTGCCATTATTGAAAAGGATCTCGGGTTTTTTCTGGGTATGTGTGGGGTATTCTAGTTGAATATTAAAATTAATGAGTTCAGGTTTGACTTTTGTAGTGATGGTATACGAAATACTTTGATAACCGGCGGACAAGAATGAAAAATTGAGATCGTTTGGCACGGTTTCAAAAAGGTATGAAAATTGACCATTTTGTTCTGGTTTCATACGGATCTTTTGATCTTCAATGAGAATGTAACAAAGGTCGGGAACTTCATTTCCGTTAAGAGCTAATTCTAATAACAGGCTTTCATTCTTGAATACCTCGAGGTTTTTGGAAAGCAAAACGAATTCAAAAGGAGCAGGGGTTGCGTAAAATTGGTTATAATTTATGATTCTGGTAGAACTATCTGCATATATACCGGGCAACAACTGACCCAAACCAATGAATAAAAGGGCTATGGGAAGGGTGAAATACAGGTATTTACCATTTAATTTCAAGTTGATGGCTTGTTCAAAGGAATACTTATGAAATTCGAGAGCGCGCTGGTCAATGCTCGCTTGAGCAAGGCCCACTTTGTCATGGACCAGACGTTGCAGTTGAAGTGTATTAATGAGTCGGTCCCCAATATTTGAAAATTGTTGGCCAATTAAGTGAGCCGCTTGATCATCAGTTAAGTGATGTTTAGGTCTTAATAAGGCAAGTAGATGGCGGATTACAAATCCCCAAAGAGAGGCCACTAAAAAAAGGAGACTGAGCACCAGTAACACAGCCCTTATCAAAGATCCCGGTCGTATAAAGGATTCAAACCCCGCAATAAGGATGCAATAAGCACCCGTTAGTGCAATGAAAATAAGGCTGCCTCTAAGTAACTTATTATAGAAAAACTTTCGTTGGAAAGAGGTTAATTGGTCGTTAAGGGCGGGATCAATCATTTCTTTAATTTCTGGTAAGGGAACAAGTGACGAAAGCCCATGGATTTTACTGGATAAATGTAGTTTGAGTAAATGAGAAAAGTCAATATTTAACTTTCTTATAGGCAAGATAAGTGTTAAATCTATTTTTGTTTTCAATTCATATTCAAAACTTAGAGAGTTACTCTAAAAAAGAAGATTATGGATTAAATAACGAGTGGTTCTTGTGGAAAGAGGCCGTCGCATTAAATTATCTAAGAAGATGTCTCGGAGGTACTATTCCTCTGGTAACACATGAGTCAAAATCTGTGCGAGGCGTGGTCCGAACTTACCTTTCTTTGAATTACTATCTGGAAAAAAAAGGGGTAAATTATTTGGTTTTGGATGTGATGGAGAGAGTTTCTAAAGAAGCGTATTTTGTACTGTTGGTGAAGTTAAGTTTGGGTATTGACTTTTTAAACTTTATATTTAAACAGGTATTTAGGTGAACAGAAAGCCATTCTATAAGGGGAATTAAGATGATATGAGAAAAATAATTTACTAATTGATGAATAAAATAGCTTACAAATGGGGGTTTTTATTATTTTTTCCCCCTTTCATTCTTCAGGCACAATTATCCCAGGAAGTAATCTTTTTTGAAAGCGCAAATCCCTTCTCATTTAGTGATATTATTGGAGATTTAGAGCATCAGGAAAAGCAAACGGTTTTCGGACAATTAACCCTTCCAATAGATTCTCTAAATCCAGATAAAAAATATCCCTTAATTATCGGTGTTGCTGGGAGTTTAGGTTGGCGCGAACACCATCAGGATTATCTGAAAATGTATCAAGAAGAGGGATTTGCAACCTTTGAACTGAATAGTTTTAAAAGTCGGGACATCACTTCTACTGTTGGCTCGCAAGATGAAGTGACTATCGCAGCCATTATTTTAGACGCTTATTTGGCCCTTGAAAAACTAGTAAAGCATCCAAATATACACAAAGATAAAGTGGCCATTACTGGTTGGAGTTTAGGAGGTGGGGTGGCCCTCTTTTCAGGCTGGCTTCCTTTAAAAAATGCGATTACCACCGAGGTCAGCTTTGCCGCTCATTTAGCGTTTTATCCACCCTGCTTTATTAATGCGGAAAATCTAGATTTCACCCAATCTCCCATGCATATTATGATTGGGGAGTTGGATAATTGGACGCCAGCGACACCTTGTAATCACTTGGTTCAAAAACTTCAAGGGAGAGCAAATATTGACATCACAATTTTTCCAGAGGCACATCATTCCTTTGATAGCCAAACCCCTGTAACGAGAAATGAAAAAGGCTATAGTTTTAAAGATTGCTTATTTACACTCACAGAAGAAGGCGACGTTTTGATGAATTATTTATATTTCCCAATGTCCTCTCCCTTACTTCAAAAAATAGGATTTTCATTTTGCGTCGAACGAGGAGTAAATATTGGAGGAAACCCTAAAGCACGAAAAAAGGCCTATGAATTTGCGAAAACATTTATGAACGCAACGTTAAAGAACGAAGAAGACAAAGGAGGGAAATGACCTTAAGGGATAGAGACGAAAGCCTATGGAGGGTTAATGGATAAATGTGGTTTGAGACATCATAAAAACAAAAGACGGGTGTTCAAATCATATTTTAAAACGAGAGGCGTATTCTGAAAAGTAATCTTATAGATCGAAATAATACGAGAGTTGACCGTAAATAAGCCACCAAGAGAAGCCATTAGCAGGAATAATATGGAATTATTAACTAATTGTTTAGGGGTTATTTGGAAAGATTTCGTTGCATTAATCTATCCACAACGATGTATAGGATGCACGACTCCTCTGGTAAAACACGAGCAATATTTGTGTACCCGTTGTTTTTTGAATTTGCCTTTCTTTGAATCACCATACTGCCAAAATCAAAAGCTGTCTGTATATTTCAGTTTTTTACCAAAGGTCTCATCGGTTAAGGCTTATTTAGTCCTTAATAAAAAGGGGCTCACAGAATCAATACTGTATGGGCTAAAGTATCACGGAAATAAAGAGCTAGCATTACTGATGGGGAAACATTTTGGTGCTTCTTTAACCTCTAAAGGAGTGCTTAAAGCCGACTATTTAATACCTATTCCTTTGCATCCTGATAAGGAGCAAAAGAGAGGATTTAATCAAAGTCGGGAAATAGCAAAGGGGCTGTCAGAAAAATTAGGTATTCCTATCAACGATGAGGTCATTATAAGAACAAAAGAAGAACAAGTGCAGAGCAAGCAGGACAAGGTAACTCGATGGCACAATCAAGGGGGGGTGTATACTGGAGTTAATGTGGATGCTTTGATAGGGAAGTCAGTGATTTTGGTCGATGATGTGATTACGACAGGAGCCACAATGGTCGCTGTTTGTGAACTGATCGGGCCGAAGGTGAGTGAGATAACTATTTTGGCCCTTGCCACAGGAAAATAAATAGACAGAGAATGTAATGGGTTACGTGTAATGGGTTCATGGGACAGGCTTTTTATCTGCTTAGCAGAGGCGAATTTAATAGCGCCTCTATGACCGAACCCCTATTCACATGAACCGAACCTTTTGTCTCCATTTAAGCCGGAGATTACCAGAGGAATTACCTTATAAAAAATGGATTTAGAGTATTTTTTGATCCTGAGAAAGGAAAGAGGAGTCAAATCGATTTTAATCGATACAATCGAACTCCAGCCAGACCAAAAGAAACGAGAACGAGACTTAAACCGATGAAGTGAAAAACTTCAGGATCCGCGCCTACAAATTCTCTACGAATGCGCGCCAAAAAAGTCATGGCCATAACGAAACCAACATAATAGAAGTAGATCAAATGGTGGGCTGTTTTCCGGATTTTCCCTATAAAGAAGGGATAGCAAAGGATCCCCACATATGCCAAGAAGCCCCCCATGAGTTTAACAGGTACGATGGGTAAGTGATTCAACCCTACAGAGGCGGCTAAAAAGCCAAAATGTATGATGTGCATGATACTAAAAACAGTAACCCATTTCTTTGTTTTAATAAGGGTTATTTTGTGGGTATGCTCCTGTATAAACCAATAGAATGCGAGTAAATATAAGAGAAAGGAAAATCTACCAGAATAGCGGGCCGCATATCGAAAGACCTCTCCCAAATCATCCTTTAAAACAAAAAACGTCAGGAAAAGAAGGCATTCAAACGTAAGCCCAATTAAGACAAGACGTCGCGTTAACATATATTGGGTTTGTATCTACAGAATGCTTCAAAAGATTCCCAAAAAATAAAATGTAAGGAGGTCAAAAGCAAAGGAAACAAACAAAAAAGGCGATCTGCATTTTTGCAGATCGCCTTTTTTTATTAATTTTTATTTAATAATTTGATCCAGCATGAATCATGGCGCATCTAAAGCCAATGGCAGAGGTAGAAGAATCTTCAAAAATGGCACGTCTGGTTCCTGGAGATAACCAATAGGCTACGTCGGTCCAAGATCCTCCTTTGAAGACCCTCATCCGCTTCATAGGAGGGTTATCTACATTATACTGTGATCTAGGTACACCCGCATTTAGAGCTTCTTCTTCAGTCTCATAAGCTTTTTCGTTACCAATGAAACTATAGTTACCATCATACTTATCTTCTTCATCCAATACAGCATCACGTCTCACGGGATTTAAGTCATCCATATCTTGAAAGGAGAGCGGACGATAAACATCTTGAACCCATTCGTTTACGTTACCAGCCATATTGTATAGGCCATAATCATTAGGAGGGTAGTTGTAAACATAATCTGTAATCATAGACCCATCATTTAGTTTCCCCGCAATACCGGCATAATCACCTCGACCTCTTTTGTAATTCGCCAACATGTAGCCAAGACTCTTGCCATAAGGATTTCTAAGTGAATGACCATCCCATGGGTAAATTCTACTGTTTGTTTGTTGCTCATCTAACCACTGCGTACCTATAAGTGCTTGTGCAGCATATTCCCATTCTGCTTCTGTAGGAAGACGATAAGCGGGCAATACGATACCCGATTCAATCGGCACACGAGAACTGTTATTTTGAACACTTGCAACTTCAGTGTTCTCATCTTCAGCGAAAGCATCGTCTTCAGCGAAAGCATCCTCTTCGCCACCACCGTCTTCACTTTCTTCAAAAAAACCAGCATCCGTTGCTAATTTGAGGTTTACTACCTCAGTTCGCCAAGCGCAATAATTCACAGCCTGTCTCCAGTTGATACCTACAACAGGGAAAAATCTAAATCCAGGATATCTGTAGTAATGTGAAACATAAGGATCGTTGAAAGCAAGGTCTCGTGACCAAACCGTGGTATCAGGCAAGTTATTTTGCCAGTAAACTTCTTCAGAGTCAATACGAATATAATGCTCATATTCAAGCCAGTTGATGTTGGTTATTTCTGTTTCATCCATGTAAAAGGACGCGACGGTTACGGAACGTTCTACATTGTCTCTTGAACTTACAACGTCTTCTTCCGAAGAACCTAAGACGGCTCTACCGCCCTCTATGAAAACAAGGTTAGGACCCACGGGTTGACCGGCATATTCACTAACTTGAAAACTACCCCCATCTTCTTCATCTACATTCCATTCTAAACCGGTGACCGTACTGGCACTTCCAGGATCGGAACTATTGGGATTACCCCCTCCAAAGATACAAGAGGTCAAGATTAATGCTATTGTCATGGCATAGGTCAATGACTTCACCATAGAATAAATATTTTCCATAAGATTGGTTAACTATCTTTAAACTTAATAACGCTAATGTAAGTAAAAATTACATTATTTCATGAAATGGAAAATGAAAAAGCGATTTCTTCTTCTTAAAAATCAAAAAAAGTGAGAAAATCGGGCTGAAACCTCTAGTTTTTACTAAAAAAGGAAAAAACATTGAAGGAATCATCAAGGGAATTAATGCTTTCTATAGAAAAAATTAATTTTTGATTTTGTTCTTTGATTTTACATCGTTTAGGATGCGTTTGCGCAAATTGAATGAGACTTTTAAAAGTAGGAGAATGAAAATAAGCGTCCTTTTTACCTTCTAATATGTGTAGCTTCATGGCACTATTTTTTAAAATTATTTTATCTATGCCAAAATCACGGCCGAGCCAACGCAACCGTACAGATTTTATCAATTCGTTTATGGGCTCAGGTAGCGGACCAAACCGATCTTTGGTGCTGTTTTCTAGAGTGAGCAGGGCCTCATCTGTTTCTACGTTGTCTAAATCATTGTATAATCTAAGCCTTTCAGAGGTATTGGTAATATACTCTTGAGGAATAAGGATTTCAAGATCGGTTTCTAACACACAATCATTAACAAATGAATCGGAGATCTTCTCGTGTGCCAAGTCGTCCTGAAACAATTCTTTGAATTCATTTTCTTTTAGTTCAAGGACCGCATCATCGAGAATTTTATGATACATATCAAAACCAAGATCGTTTACAAAACCACTTTGTTCACTTCCTAATAGATTGCCTGCTCCGCGAATATCCAAATCCCTCATGGCTACTTTGAAACCATCGCCCAATTCTGAGAATTCTTCAAGTGCGATCAAGCGTTTTCTGGCATCAGAAGAGACCGTGGAATGAGCAGGCGTTAATAAATAGCAGTAAGCCTTGGTATTTGACCGCCCCACTCGACCCCGCATCTGATGAAGATCAGAGAGACCAAACATGTGCGCTCTATTGATGATGATCGTGTTGGCATTAGGAATGTCTAATCCAGATTCGATAATGTTGGTTGATATCAAAACATCGTAGGCACCATTTATAAAACTGACCATGACTTTTTCTAATTTTGGACCGGCCATTTGCCCATGCGCAATGGCGATTCGGGCGTCAGGAACGAGTTTATAAATCAGATTGGCCAAACTTTCAATATCTCCGATTCGGTTGTGAACAAAGAAGACTTGACCTTTTCTTCGAAGCTCATGATGAATGGCGTCCCTGATGACCTCTTCACTAAACTCACAGACTTCTGTGGTAACGGGAACTCTATTTGGGGGAGGAGTGGCGATGATAGATAAATCACGAGCACCCATGAGGGAAAAATGAAGGGTCCGCGGGATGGGTGTCGCGGTCAGTGTCATGGCGTCTACATTCACGCGTAATTCTTTCAATTGCTCTTTAATTTTGACGCCAAACTTTTGCTCTTCATCAATAATCATTAGGCCAAGGTCTTTGAAAACCATGTCCTTGTTAACAATACGATGCGTACCAATGAGGATATCTATGTGACCATCATGTAATTTTTTCTTGATGACTGTAATTTCCTTGGCGGTTTTAAATCGATTTACAAAATCAACAGTGATCGGAAAATCGCGAAGCCGCTCCGAAAAAGTTTGATAATGTTGGAGGGCCAAAATCGTGGTAGGCACCAGAACGGCCACTTGTTTATTGGCATTTACAGCCTTGAAGGCTGCGCGAATAGCCACTTCCGTTTTTCCAAAACCCACGTCTCCGCAAATCAGACGATCCATAGGGTGTACCCGCTCCATATCTATTTTGATATCCGCGGTAGCGGAATGTTGATCTGGGGTTTCTTGGTACATAAAGCTGGACTCTAATTCGGCTTGCAAAAAAGTATCCTTAGGAAAAGCAAACCCAGGAGCGGTCTTCCTTTTAGCGTAAAGGGCTATTAATTCTTTAGCGATGTCTTTTACTTTACTTTTTACTCGGTTTTTCTTCGTTTCCCAATCTTTAGAACCCAGCTTATTGGTAGCGGGAGGCCCGCCTTCTTTTCCTGCATACTTAGAAATTTTATGCAAGGCATGTACGCTGACGTAGAGTAAATCATCATCTCTATATACCAACCGGATTACCTCTTGTTGATTACCGTTGCGCAAGACTTTATCTAGGCCGGCAAATCGGGCGACACCGTGGTCAACATGAACGACATAATCACCCGTTTGCAAGGATTTGAGCTCCCTGAGAGTAAGGGCCTTTTTTTTGTTGAATTTGGGTTTTTCATTGGTTCGATGTATCCGATCAAATATTTGATGGTCTGTCAAACAGGCAATTTTTGAAGCAGGAGAGATGAAGCCTGCGTTGAGACTACCCATGATTCCAGAAAAGGACAAAGAGGGATCAATTTCCTCAAAAATGGTTGTCAGTCGTTCAAGTTGTTTCTCAGAATTGGAGAAGATAAAAAGATGAAACCCGTCATGTTGTAATGCGCCAAGACTATCTGCCAAGAACTCGAAGTTTTTATTAAATGAAGGCTGGGGCTGATTTTCAAAATTGATTTCAAAAGAAGGGGATAGAAAAGCACGTTTACCAAATTCTATTACTTTACGTTTTTCTAAGAGCGAAGTAAAAGAAGTAGAAGTTTCGTAAAGGAAGGAGGGGGACTGAACGACCTGGGTGTTGTTGCTTGCTGAGATAACGGCCTGGAATAAAGCCGCCGCTTTTTCAAATGCTTTGGCTATGATATCCTGAGTTTCTCTTAAATCTTTGATCCAAACTAACGTATTTTCTGGCAAATATTCCAATAAAGAAATTCGCTCTTCTTTCAATAATTGGGTGTGCGTGTTGGGCATGATGGAAGCCCATTGAAGCGTATTGTTGGATAATTGCGTTTCTGGATCAAACGTACGAATGCTTTCAATTTCGTTCCCAAACAATTCAAGACGTAGGGGAAATTCAGAACTAAAGGAGAACACATCAATGATGCCTCCTCGTACGGCAAATTGTCCGGGCTCATAAACAAAATCAGTACTTTCAAAACCATAGGTTGAGAACAATTCCGATAAAAAGGGAATATCAACGAGTTCTCCGACATTTGCTTTAAAGATGTTTTGAAGCAGCGAACGTTTGTTAAGTACTTTTTCTACCAGAGCTTCTGGATAGGTAACAATGATTTTGGTTTCTTCATTAAGGACCCGTGTCAAGGTTTCAGAACGATGAAGAATATTGGCATTATCTATAGATTCGGGTTGATAGGGTTTCTTGTATGAAGTAGGAAAAAAAGAGGGACCCCTCGTTTCTCCCAAATGGCTCAAGTCATTCAGGAGTAAATCCGCATCTTCTTTGTCGTGCATGATCACGAGCAGGGGCAAATCAATTTTTTCTGAGGTAACTAATAGATTCAGGGCATCTGAACTGCCGACCAATCCTTTGAGTTTGATGTTTGTCTGAGGTTCACCAATCTTTGCCAAAAGAAGATTAAGAGCGGGGTCATTTTCAAAAAGTGAGATGACTTCTTTTACTTGCATTTCTGAATTTTAAAACTCGACGACAAAGCTAAAACTTTCCCATTCCAAAAAAATTTTACGAGATCAAAAGGTGGGAAAAACACAAAAGAATTTTTAGGGTGAAAGGAAAAAATCAAATAGGCCCCTAAAACCATTAAAAAATAATGAAAAACCCATATTATTGTGGCAGAATGAATAGAGACGATGGTTCAGACAGATAAGGAGCAACGCTGGCCCCAAGGGATAAATGCCTCATTACTGGCCCAACAGTTAAAACAGTTTCAAAAGGGATTTCCCTTTGCGAAATTGATAAAACCTGCGAAGATTTCCGAGGGGATTATACGTTTGACAGCGACACAAAAAAAAGAATTACGGGCCCTTTATGAGCAGCGAGGAAAGGCCAAAAAGAAGGTAAAATTTACCCCAGCATCAGGCGCGGCAACAAGAATGTTCAAGGGTCTTTTCGAATATCTTTCAGAAGTAAATCAGTACGGAGGAAAAGAGAAGGATAGGCACTTACTTACAGATCAAGCAGCGCAGTTCTTGAACCATTTGTCGCAATTTCCTTTTTATAAAACGCTGAAAGCAGGTCTTATCGAAAAAGGGATCTTTGAGGAAGTGCCCAAGGAGGTAATAAGGGAATTATTGCAGGAAAAAGGCTTAAATTATGGGCAGTTGCCCAAAGGACTTATAAAGTTTCATGCCTACCCAGAGGGAGTGCGGACGCCAGTCGAAGAGCATCTCGTTGAAGGATGTTTGTATGCCGCTGATGATCAAGGACGCGCCCACATCCATTTTACTATTAGTGCCCATCATCGCGATGCTTTTGATAGGCACTTAAAAGAAGTGCGCTGGCTGTATGAAAAGAAATATGGAAAAACCCTTGAGATTACCTTTAGCGAGCAAAAAGCCTCAACTGATACGATAGCGGTCGATTTGAAAAATGAACCGATAAGAGCAGATGATGGGTCTCTGTTTTTTCGACCAGCCGGCCACGGGGCGTTGCTCGAGAACCTCAATGAGATTGATGCAGACCTTATTTTTATAAAGAACATAGACAACATTTCTATCGACCGATATCCGTCAGAGACCATTGAATATAAAAAAATATTGGGAGGAAAGTTACTCGAGGTCCAAGCTAAAGTATTTTCCGTCATACAAGAATTAGAGGCAACTTGTTCTGAACAAAGGATGATCGAGATGAATCAATGGGTGCGTAATGAATTGGGCTTTGATTCATTTGTTGATCTCAATATAGTGGATTTATTGGACCATTTGAAACGCCCGATCAGAGTTTGTGGGATGGTAAAAAATGAGGGGGAACCTGGCGGAGGCCCCTTTTGGACGGCTACAGATCAAGGACGGTCTCTACAAATTGTGGAGGGGGCACAGGTTAATTTTAGGGAAACGGAGCAAAAACAAATTTTTGAAAAAGCGACTCACTTTAATCCGGTTGATATTGTTTGTGGGGTCAAAAATCATAAGAATGAAAAATTTGATTTGCTGAAGTTTCGTGATTTAAGTGCAGGGATCATCACTCAAAAGGCTCAAGGCGCTAGGGATCTTAAAGTACAAGAATTGCCCGGATTATGGAATGGCGCCATGGCCTATTGGCATACGATTTTTGTGGAAGTTCCATTGAGTACGTTCAATCCAGTAAAAACAATTAACGACTTATTGAAACCCGCGCATCAATAACGTCATGCTAATAGCAATTATTGATTTTTAGAGGCAGAATGGCCAAGTAGTATTCTTCCAATATTAGAGGAAAAGAGAGGTCATAGAGTAGAAAAAAGTAAGAAAAGAAGGACAAGGGTTACTTCAAAATGGACGCTAAAAAGGAAGGGACAAAACATTTAAGAGAGAGGAACAAAAGCGGGGAAACATTTTTCATTATCGGATGATTAAAAGAATCACAAAACGAAATTTAAAAGCAGGTCATATTCTATTAACTTCACACTTAGAAAGATAGAATGGAAGTTATCTATGTACTTATAGGGGATAGGTGGAGGCGATTCACTTGGTTATTATTAGCGGGAGGGGTCTCAGCCATATTATATGCCTATGGCATTAAAGTGGTGCATGATACACTGACTACAGAGAATAATGTGGAAAACATAATCTCTGTGGTTCTATTAATCACCGTTTCAGTCGGTCTTTCAGTTTTTTCAGGGCAGCACATGAATCGTCTTTTTGAAGAAAAAATCGATGTTTTAAGAATTGATTTGAGTCGAAAAGTAATGAAGACCTCATTTGAAACAATAGAAAGAAAGGCGACA
>CAJJCN010000078.1 GCA_905182655.1 Flammeovirgaceae bacterium UBA4465 | reverse complement strand
TGTATTTTATTCCTAACTTTTTTTCAGAATAAATCAGTGAATGCACAGGCAATGATTGATTTGGAAACGGGTCCCGTTTTTACAGGGTACAATGAGATTCGGTCACCAGTCGATCTAGGCACCTTTTTTTCTCTTAAAGATGACCTAAAATCTGAAACAAAAATATTTTATCGTTTGAGAGCAAGTTATATCATGAAATCGCGTCACACAATTTCCCTATTGTATGCTCCGCTCGAAATTAAATCAGAAGGCAGCGTGGCGAATGACATTTTCTTTAAAGGAGTCTTATTTGATGCCAATACTCAAATCAACGGTACGTATAAATTCAATTCGTATCGGTTAACCTACCGCTACAACCTAGTAAATAAACCCAAGATTGTTTTTGGTTTAGGGCTTACTGCGAAAGTCAGAGATGCCAAAATTAATCTTTCTTCGACTGGTCTGAGTGCTGGGGAAGCCAGTATCGGATTTGCACCAATTATTAATTTTAGTCTTTGGTGGAAGATGGATGATAAGTTGGGGCTCCTTCTTGATGGCGATGCCCTTGTCACACCTAAGGGGAGGGCTGAAGATGTTCATATGGCAGCCACCTATAAGTTCTCTGATAATATGGGTATTCGAGCAGGATATAGGATTCTTGAAGGGGGTGTAGATAATAGTAAAGGATACGGTTTCGTCTTATTCCACTATGCTTCTGTGGGTATATCTTATACATTTAAAAATAAGATAAAGGCAAATTAGTTTTAACAGAATTGCTTATGAATAAATGATTTAAAAAGGCCAGCGTACAACCATGTAAAAATAATAGCCAAAATAGTAGTAACTTCATAAGTTATCGCCTACTTACACTTTTCTATCATGTGACATGTAAGTGCCACGAAATATGCTACTTATCTCATCAAATGGTTAGACAAAACCGTGTTTAACCATAAAAAGTCGACGCGATATTTATTCGATAAATAACCTCTTTTTATATCTAACGTATACTTAGCACAAACCAAAAAAGCAGTTTAAAAATCATTAAATACAATGAAAAAGAATCACTTTTCTTGCGGGCTCATCATATGTATAATCCTAACGATATTCAGCTGTAAACGCCTGGACAAGGATAGGGTAAAACCCAATATTCTTTTTATCTCTATTGATGACCTTCGACCTACTTTGGGTGCCTACGGTGATACCATAGCGGTAACTCCAAATATCGATCAATTAGCAGCTGAGGGAATGACTTTTAGACAAACCTTCACTCAGGTAGCCGTTTGTGCTCCTTCCAGGGCCAGTTTAATGACAGGTTTGAGGCCGGACAGTACCCATGTTTGGCATCTTGGAGATAAGTTTCGCGAGATCAATCCCAGTACGGTCACCATGCCTCAGTACTTCTCAAAGTTTGGTTATCATACCGTTAACCTTGGCAAGATATTTCATAATTATATGCCTGATTCTATTTCTTGGGATGAACCTGACTTGCGACCCCAACGATATATACGCCCAGATTGGTTACAAAGGGATGGAGAAACTTTTTATATCAGTCAAGCAATCCATCGCTCACAAGTAAGGAAAAGAGATTCCTTATTGAGACTCCGGCCTATAAGATATGCGGATGGTTGGAATACAGGACCTGCTTGGGAGGCGGCTATGGTACATGATACCATGTATTATGATGGGGCTCAAACCGAACTGGCAAAAAAGACCTTGACACGTTTGGCTAAAACAGATAAACCTTTTTACATGGGACTGGGTTACTTTCGACCCCATCTTCCGTTTGCGGTGCCTAAAAAATATTGGGATCTCTACGATCCAGAAGAGATTCCCTTAGCTTCAAATCCCAACATACCCAAAAATGCGCCCGGTCATACGATGAATTCAATGTATGAATTACGACATTATGAAGGGTTTAATACAATCGGGCATCCCCAGTCTTCATATCAAATGAATGAAGATACGGCACGAATATTAAAACAAGGTTATTATGCTAGTGTTAGTTATGTTGATGCGCTGTTAGGTAATCTTATGGCTCACATGAAAAGAATCGGAATATATGAAAATACCATCATTATCATTTGGGGAGATCACGGTTGGAAATTAGGAGATCACAACAGTTGGGGTAAAATGACAAATTATAATATGGATCTTAAAGTCCCTATGATCATTCGTTATCCCAACCAAGAAAATCGCGGGGCACAAACATTTGAAATCACAGAATTGGTAGACATATTCCCTTCGCTCTGTGAGCTGGCAGGCATCAAAATACCTGATTACATGCAAGGTACTAGTTTTGTTCCCTTAATTAAGAAACCTCAACGAGCATGGAAAAAAGCAGCTTTTAGTCAATTTCATCGCAGACCCCAACATTCAGCAGATGGAAAGAGATATATGGGTTATTCTATAAACACAAAAAAATACCATTACATAGAATGGTATGCATGGAGTCCCGAGACCGGAACCAAAGGCGCATTAAAAAGCATGGAGTTATTTGATAATGTGAGTGACCCCACCGAAACGGTTAACCTTGCCGAAGAGCAAAAACTTAGCCAAGTGGTAGCGGAATTGACAGAACAACTTGCTTTGGGTTGGCGAAAAGCGAGACCTCTAGATTTTGAATAAAATCGCTCATGATTGATGGCGTTAGCGATAACAGCAAACGAAGATCAACAAACAATGCAAAACCCGAAGGGCGACCTACCACATGAGCGTCCAGATAAAATTTAGGGTTAACTTTATAACACGAGTACTGAAGCCGGGTAATACGCTTAAATAAATTATTGAGTTTTCTCACCACTTGATTAAGAAATTTAATTGGGGATTAACGACAGGAATCCTACAATTAAAATGAAATTATTTATAATAAATGCTTATGAAAAATTATATATTTTTTCTTATCTCATTACTCATTTTTATCTCATGTAATCAAAAACCTAAAGCCGATTACTTGATAATAAATGGTTCTATTATCGATGGTCTTGGGAATCCAGCAATAAAGGCTGATTTATTAATTCGAAAGGGCACAATGGAAATCATTAAACTTGGTGAAAGTGTAAGTGCCTTAGAGATAATTGATGCAACCAACCTAATAATATCACCTGGTTTTATTGATGTTCACAATCATTCTGATCAAAGTATAAATGATCCATTGAAGAAGTTGAACGAAGGATTTATTCGTCAAGGGGTTACCACAATTGTCGGAGGACCTGATGGTCGTTGGTCACCAACTACTTTAAGAAAGCTAATTAGTGGATACGATTCACTGGGTATCGGAACAAATGTTGCTTTCTACGTGGGACATAATGGTATTCGTAGTGAGGTGATGAGGGATGATCAAAACAGAATTCCAACCATTGATGAGCTGAGTCAAATGAAAGCCTTAGTAAGAGAAGGGATGGAAATGGGGGCCATTGGGCTTTCAACGGGACTAATGTATACCCCAGGATTGTTCAGCGAGACCCAAGAGTTGATCGCCTTAGCAAAGGAAGTAAAACCTTTTGGTGGTATATATGACTCACATGTGCGAAATCCAGTACATGCATTCGTTGCATCGCATAGGGAGGTAATCGAAATCTCCACTAGTGCTAAAATTACAGGTAAATTAGGTCATCTTAAAGCGGTTGGATTACATAATGATGGGGCCATTTCAGAAGTAATTGAAATGGTTGAAGAATCGAGAGCCAACGGGCATGATATTGTATCTGATCAATATCCTTATAATGGCGCCCAAACATCAATATTAGAATACATCATCCTCACGCCTTCTGATATGAATGAGCATAACATCTTAGATAGCCTCTGGACCGATGGACATCTAGATGCCGCCAAAAATCTTATAAAATTAGTTTTAAAAGATCCTCAGAAGAGATCTTTAATCAAAGAAACGAGTGAAAATGGTGAAAATGGAGGCTTTGCGTGGCTGAAAGCTACTGGGTATTCTAGTATGAGGGTTACCAATAGCAGAGATTACCCTGAACTCGTTGGTAAGTACCTATCACAGATTGCTACTGAAAAAAATATGAGTGGTTTTGATCTCGTTTGTGAATTGATAATTGACAGTCGCGAGAGCGTATCAATTACTCTTGGTGGGGTCAGTGAAAAGGATGTTCAGACCCTTTTAAGTCAACCATGGAATATGATTGCTAGTGATGGTACTCACACAGTGGAATCTACAGATTCTGAAGGCCATCCTCGAAGTACCGGCACATTTCCTAGAGTCTTGGGCTATTACGTGCGGGTTCTGAAATTATTTTCGTTAGAGGAAGCAATACGAAAAATGACCTCTTTTCCAGCAGACATTATAGGATTTAAAAATAGAGGAAGAATCCAAAATGGATTACCAGCAGATATTGTAATATTTAATCCTGAAACAATAGTTGACAATGCTACTTTTGAACAACCTAATTTATTTTCAAGTGGGGTCGTCCATGTCTTTGTAAATGGGGTAGCGGTTTTACAAAATGAAGAGATGACAGGAAAAGCGCCAGGCAAATATTTACATCGAAAAGAACAGCTTTTGAATGATTAAACGGAATTAAAATGAGGTCTTATTGAGACTTTTCACTTAGCTAAATAAAATTATTATGAGTTGTAATATTACTAAATCATGGCTACTACTGTTGTCGTTTCTCATTCCCATAAGTTTTATTCAAGCCCAAATTGAAAAGGGGGAGCTATTTAAAGGTAAAAAGGCGATTTCCGAAATCAGTCCTACTGAAAAGCATCACTACACTATAAATTTAGAAAAAGATCAATTTGCATTTTTTAGGTTGATGCAAAAGGGGGTTGACATGAAAATCACTACATATGATTCTGAAGGTGAAAAAATGGAAGACTTTGATACCCCTAATGGAAAAAATGGGCCTGAACTATTTACGTTAATCTCTAGTAAACAAGGAGTATATGTCGTTGAAGTATCTCCGTTTGATGAAAAGGAACCCTCTGGTAAGTATGAAATAACGGCTGAATTAATAAAGCCCAAAGCTACTTTACCCAATGAGCGAGTGGATGAAATTTTTGCCCCATGGGATAGTAATGAGACACCTGGCGCTGCAGTTGCCATCGTTAAAGATGGAGCAATTATATATAAAAAAGGTTACGGTTTGGCTAATATGGAATACGACATTCCAATAAGTCCAACTTCAGTCTTTCATATTGCCTCCATTTCAAAACAGTTTACGGTTTTTTCAATTCTGTTATTAGAAAAACAAGGAAAATTAAGTCTAGATGATGATATCCGGAAATACATTACAGAAGTCCCAGATTTTGGAAAGACAATTACTTTAAGACATTTAGCCTCTCATACCAGCGGATTAAGAGACCAATGGAATCTATTGTCTATGGCTGGTTGGCGAATGGATGATGTTATTACTAAAGAGCATGTTCTAAAACTTGTGAGTAAACAAAAAGAATTGAATTTTAATCCAGGAGAAGAATATATATATTGTAATACCGGATTTACACTTTTGGCAGAGGTTGTTTCGAGAATATCCGACATGTCTTTTGCAGAATTTACTAAAGCAAATATTTTTAAACCTCTAAAAATGAATAACACCCTATTTTATGATGATCATGAGAAAATTGTTAAAAATAGGACGTACTCTTATTATACGGACAGTACAGGAGTTAAAAAAAGCGTGTTGAATTATGCAAATGTGGGAGCTACAAGCCTTTTTACTACAGTTGAAGATTTAAGCCTATGGTCAATAAATTTTTCAAACATGAGGGTTGGAGATTCAACAATAATTAATAAGATGAATAAACCTGCAATGTTAAATAACGGAAAAGGTTTTGGAGGAGCACTTGGTCAATTTGTTGGTGAATACAAAGGATTGAATGAAATTCAACATGGAGGAGCAGACGCAGGTTATCGTTCCTATCTAACACGTTTCCCTGATGAAAATTTTTCGGTAATTGTATTGAGTAATTCCGCAGAATTTAGTTCCGGTACGATGGCTTATAAAGTGGTAGATATCTATCTTAAAGATAGAATCAAAATGGAACCTAAAGAGAAATTAGTAAAAGAAGAAAGCATATTTGAAGTCATTTTTGTTCATCAAAACATATTAAATACCTATGTCGGAGACTTTGAACTTCGACCTGGTTTTATTATAAATATAACAGAAAGCAACGGTAAATTATCAGCAAAAGCAACAGGCCAATCTTTGGTTTCACTGATTCCTTTATCTTCAACCGAATTTGAAGTTGTTGGAGTTGAAGCAAAAATTGAATTTATGTCCCATGGAGGCGAAAACATTAAATCGTTGAAGCTTCATCAAGGTGGACAAATAATGGAAGCACCCAGATTAAAAGCTTTTGATAAGACAACTGTTAAACTGTCAGATTTCTCTGGAGAATTTTATAGCGAAGAGTTATCAACTACCTATAGTTTTATAATTGTGGAAGATAAGTTAATAGCAAAACATACTAGATTGAGTGACTTTGATTTAAGTCCGACTAAAAAAGATGTGTTTTCGGGTGATGTTTGGTTTTTCGGACAAATTGAATTTATCAGAGATTCAAATAATATAATTACAGGTTGTAAAGTGTCTAATGGTCGAGTTCGGAATTTATACTTTAAGAAATTGAGTTAGAAAAACACATTTTTGGCTATTAAAAAATCTCATGTATAGATTGTTTGTATTCGATTAAAGAGTGCAAACATTACGAATTAGATGGATTAAAAATTGAATTATGAATTTACTCATTATTATTTTAGGGATGCTTACTTTCATAGTGGTAGCTATCGCTAAATTTAAAATTCATCCTTTTATTACCTTAATTCTAGCGGCTACAATGGTGGGATTTTTAATGGGCTTAGAAGGGGCGGTGATCCTTGATAAAATAAGTGAAGGCTTTGGAAAAACGTTATCTAGCATAGGCATTATCATAGGATTTGGAGCAATTATTGGTGCATTTTTAGAAAAATCGGGAGGTACCGCAACGATAGCAAAAAATATTTTATCGGTAATAGGGGATAAAAAATCGCCTTTGGCCATTAACTTAACAGGCATATTAGTTTCCATTCCTGTCTTTTGCGATTCTGCATTTATCATTCTTTCATCCTTGAACAAAGCGTTAAGTAAGAAAACAGGAATTCCAGTAGCGGTCTTCGCGGTAGCCCTTTCAACAGGACTTTATGTTACTCATGTTTTTGTGCCTCCTACGCCGGGTCCACTGGCTGCGGCGGCAGCTTTAGAGGCTGACTTGGGCCTAGTCATACTCATGGGCTTAGTCATAGCCCTGCCTACGGCCTTCGCTGGTTATCTCTGGGCTGTAAAATTTGGATCAAGACTTACCGAAACCGCTCCTGAATCTGGGAATGAGATGGACGAAATGGTTGAAAGTAAGGCGAACCTTTTAGCGGTTTTACTACCTATACTCATGCCTATCTTTTTAATTGGCCTAAGATCAATGACCAAATATCCATCTCATCCTTTTGGAGATGGAATGATCGCGAATACGCTTTCATTTGTAGGCCACCCCTTACCTGCATTGTTTATCGGTATCCTGCTTGCGCTGCAGTTGGTAGATAAAAAAACATCCATAAAAGAGCGTTGGTCTTGGGTATCAAGTGCATTAAAAGAAGCGGGAGTGATCATACTTATAACCGGAGCAGGGGGTGCTTTCGGTAGCATCCTGCGATCGGGAAATTTAGGTGAACTTATTGAAGCCCAATTTACAGCGTTAGAGGTTGGAATTTTTTTACCGTTTATATTAGCAGCCTTATTAAAGACGGCGCAGGGATCATCCACGGTGGCGATCATTACAGCGGCAACGATCATATCACCTATGATGGATGTATTGGGATTAGACAGTGAGCTATCTCGGGCCTTGACAGTATTGGCCATTGGAGCAGGTGCGATGACCGTTTCTCATATCAATGATAGTTATTTTTGGGTCGTTTCTCAATTTTCAGGGATGAATACGAAAACCACCTTGAAGACGCACACTATGGCAACTCTGATTCAAGGAATAGTGGCCATTTTACTATTAAGCGGCCTTCAAATTATTTTAAAATAGCATGAAATTATCTTTATTAATAATTATTTTATCCATATCGATGCAAGCACAAGTAATTTTTGATTTCAATAAAAAGTCAGACCTTCAAGATTGGATTATTGTAGACGATGTAGTCATGGGAGGTCGGTCATCAAGTACTTTTAAATTAGATAAAGATGGCTTAGGTGTCTTTGAAGGGAATATATCTTTGGAAAATAATGGCGGATTTTCATCATTGAGATATAGGTTTTTAAAAAGAACCATAAAGGAATATGCTCAAGTTAAAATTATCTTGTGCGGGGACGGAAAAAAATATCAATTTAGGATAAAGTCCAATGGAGGTGATTATTATTCCTACATAACCTCATTTCTGACCTCAGGTGAATGGCAAGAAATAGTCATTCCTTTAAAAGATATGTATCCTTCGTTTCGTGGGAGAAGATTGAATCAACCTAATTTTTCTGATAATTCTATTGAAGAAATTACCTTTTTGATCGGGAACAAAAAAAACGAAAGATTTAAGCTCATGATAGATAAAATAGTACTCGAATAATATTTATTTATGAACAAATAATTCTGATAAAATCCTGCTTTATTTTACTGTTAGTTATTTTTATCTATTCATGTAATTCAAGGAAGATAACTTAAAATATTTTCTGAGAAGACCTTGGAGTTCTATTGAAAACAGAAGCAGGCAAGTTCAATGAAGAAGGACTAAACGAGGGGTACAGTATTATTGAAAATGAAAGGATTAGTAGTGCAGCTCCCCCCGATGATACTTTAATTAATAACACCTCCGTTGGTTTAAGAAAACATCCATGGGATACCTGCGAAGTTATTTATGCCTTCATTAAAAATGAGAAAATCGAAATATTAGACATTGAAATAACGAAAGATACAATTACTACTTATTAGTGTGAAATTCGGGCATCAAATAAAGCTATTGGACATGTTCATTACCTTTTTATAACTGATGAAAATTTGATTTCAGATAAAGTGCATAAGGATTTGAAAGAAGTCATTTCAGCTATCCAACCCTTGAAAAAATTAAATTTTCAAATAAGCTACCCATGTCAGAGAGCTTATTAATTAAAATATTTTCTAATCATGAGATCTCTACTGGAATAGGTTCGGGTGATTCAATCGATTTTCATTACTTCGATATTTCCAGAGCGAATAAAAAGATGATGTCTATTATATCCTTTATAAACAGCGATAAGCAAGGTTATCCTAGATTGATACCTATTGATTTATTAGAAGTTGAGAGCCCAATGATTGAAGATAGTTATGGCCTTAAAGTGGGCAATAGCTATGCAGAAGTGCGGCAAAAAAGAGGCGTATTATCTATTATGGATATGCATCATGATAAAGCCCTTGGAGCTTTAGAAGGGAGACCTATTTATTACAGCATTTATGGAGAAACAGATCCTATATATTATACGAATGAAGCGGTAGAAATAGCTGTGGATGTTTCTGTCGAAGACATATTAGATGGAGGTGATCAAATATAATTGGGTGATTTTTAAAATTACTTGGCCGAGTCCAGCTTGGTGAAACATAGGTGGAAATTAGCAAGTCAATATATTAAAAGGAATGGGATGAGTAGGTGAACATTGATAAAAGGCATCGATTTAGGTTAGCTCACCAGATGCGGATAGTTACTTTCACGGCATTGAAATTTAAGAATAGCTTCTTTGACTACATTTCCTTCGTCTACATTTATGGCATTTTTGATGGTCATACTTTGGGTCCAACTTGACCGACCTGCCAAGACAGAGGGCAAATGCACGACTAGGGCTGCAGAAAGAGATCTGGAAGCACTTTCCCAAAAATAACTGGGGGTATGATCTACAGCATAATAATCAATATGATCAATCTCCAGTATGGGTTTTTTAAAAGTAGTTGGTTTGGCAAAATAAAAACCCATGCCTTCGTCACAGCTCACATCAATGATCAATGTCCCTGCCCTCAGACTAGATTTTTCCTCTTCAATGACAAAGTTGACAGGATCATTGGCATCTTGATAGGTGCCGTTAATGATGATTTCAGATTCACTGATCAAATCCAATAGCGGTCGCTCTGTACCATCATGTTCTATGATTTTTAGACGAGGTTCATTGCGCCCGCCATTTTTGATTCTAACATAGTTTACATCTAAGACCTCTTCTCGGACTTCATGATCTGGTCGCTGAACACATATGGTGATATCCCTAAACCCATGTGCTTTTAAAGCATAAATAGCGCCTCTACTTACGGCACCAAAACTAAAGATGATTACTTTTCGCTGATTGCCATAATGGCCATCTATTCCTTTTAGTTGTAAGGCATGAATGACGGCACAATAACCAGCCATCTCATTGTTTTTATAAAAAGTATGTCTTCCAATATTTTCATTGGGACTCCAAACAAACATGTCCTCGAACGCGATGAGAGTTAGTTTTCTATCAATGGCTGCTTGCGTGACTTGCATTTGCTGGGCGCAATGGTGATAACCCCAAAGCATTCCTTCCTCTTTCAATTCTTGGAAATCTGATAATATGGGTTTGGCTATGATAGCCGTTCCTATATCTGATAATATCTCTGATCTTGTAGCCATTCCTCCCGTTTGCTTGGCGATTTCATCATCTTCAATATGGAAGGGTTTACCATATCCCTTTTCAAAAATGAGCTTTTTTCGAACATTTTCAGGAAGTCTTATCAAATGATCTGGATGGATAGGAACGCGTCTTTCATCTTCTTTTTTGGATGTTCCAATAACACCTATCTGTGATAAATCCATATGATTTCCTTTTTAGTTGAAGCCAAACATCGCTAATGAAATGAGCGTGGCTATATGATTAGTTTTTAATAAATAGATGAATGGCAAGTGGTCAGGCATTAAGTTGACCACTAGTGTATCAATAATCAGGAAGGCTAAATGAAAAGAGACCTTTAATTCACTGTAAAAGCGAGCAGTGTAAGATTAATATCAACAGATAATTAATGGAAGCAAGTTACACTAAGTAATGACACGGTTAAGCAATAGTGACAGGAACCTTTCAATACTCTATGATATTGACCTAAAGTATAGATAGCAAATGTTCGGGTAAACTGTGACCATCTAGAGTGATCCATCTGTAGGACATAGTTAGGCATAGCTTACTTGTATTTAATGAGGTTTAAGGTAGATGCTTTATTTGGAAGTCAATGTTTTATTTTTTCAAGCAAATAAAATTAAAACGATAGTTAAAAAAATAGTTGTGAGGTATTGTGAAAGTAAATAGTTCAAATGGTGAGTATATATAGGGGTAAGTTTAACCTGTTGCTAAGCCTAAAGATTTTATTATTGTATCAGAGATTATCTAAAACTTTTTAATTTGTGATTTTAGTAGAAAAATCATAGAATACAAACCAGGATATAATATATGAATAAGATGAAATATAGCCCTAAACTTATCACTGCATTATGGCTGCTCCTGCTAGGGAGCTGTACCCAGTTGCCTGAAAAAAATCAAAAAACAGTGGGGGAATGGAAAATAGATTTTTTGGATGATTTTGAACGTTTTAACCCTGATAACTGGCAGGATCAAAGAATTTGGGTAAATAATGAAACGCATTGTTATGTCCCGGACAATGCATTCGAAACGCGAGAAGTAAGTAATGGAACCTTAAAAATTAAAGTGATTAACCTCGGAGAGAAACGTCCTTGTGATAATATAGACAAACACGGTAATCAACATCCCGATACCGAGTATGTGGCTGGGCGAATCGCATCAAAAAATCTAAAAGAATTTGTAAAAGGCAAATGGACAGCCAGATTAAAATTGGCGAGTAATGGTGAGCCCAGCATGTTTCCCGCTTGGTGGATACTCGGAGCACAAAACAATGAATCACCTGTACAGCAGTCAGATGAGATTATTTGTTGGCCATTAACGGGATCTGGAGAAATTGATATTTTTGAACATCAT
>CAJJCN010000077.1 GCA_905182655.1 Flammeovirgaceae bacterium UBA4465 | reverse complement strand
AAGTGAATCTGGCTTTCTACTCAATGACTCAGATATTTCTGGGTGTAATGGGGCATAATAAAAATCGTCAATGATGTTTTGAGACGCCCTCTGTAAAAAGTCATGACAAGCGTTCATTTGTGCTTTGGTATACAAGCCCCTTGAAATTCCCGCTTGATTGGTGATGACAATGAGTTTAAAGCCCAAATTCTTTAAGCTTATGAGCACCTCCAAAACATGGGGTAAAATGATGAAATCTTGAAGCTGATAAGTGTAAGTTCCTCGCTCTTGATTAATTATTCCGTCCCTATCCAAAAAAAATGCTTTCATATATTACAAAATAAGCGAAATAAAAGCTATTTTAGAGTTTATCAAAATTATTTTAAAAACCCCTGCAAATAAAATTCATGATAGATAGAAATTTAATAATTATACCAACCTATCAAGAAAGTGAAAACATTTCAGATCTCATTGAAGCGATCTTTAGACTAGAATTACCCTTTGAAGTACTCATAGTTGATGATAATTCATCGGATGGAACAGCCCAAATAGTAAAAATAAAACAGGAAATTTATCCTGAAAGATTACACTTAATGCAAAGACCAAAGAAAATGGGTCTAGGTACAGCCTATATAGACGGCTTTAAATATGCACTGGAAAAGGATTATGATTATATTTATGAGATGGATGCCGACTTCTCTCATGACCCTGAAGACCTTATTCGACTTTATGTCGCCTGTAAAAAGGAAGGGTATGACCTGGCCATAGGTTCTCGATATGTAAAAGGAGTTAACGTCGTTAATTGGCCCATGGGACGTATCCTTATGTCATATTGTGCGTCTATCTATGTTCGATTGATCACAGGTATACCTATTTTCGATACTACCGCAGGCTTTAAGTGCTACCATAAATCAGTCCTCAAAACCATTGATTTGGAGGCCCTACGATTTTTGGGTTATGCTTTTCAAATAGAAATGAAATTTAATACTTGGAAATGCGGATTTAAGATAAAAGAAGTCGATGTTGTTTTTACGGATAGAAGAAAAGGGACTTCTAAAATGAGTTCAGGTATCTTCAAAGAAGCCATATTTGGGGTTTTGGAAATGAAAATTCGTAGTTTATTTAAAAAGTATGAACCTCCCTATTTGTCAATCGAATCTGACAGTTTGGACCGGCTGGATACGGCTGATGATACTAATTGGAATAAAAAAACTCAAACCTATCAACAAGCAAGTGAGTAAATTAACTCCGATGATCGCCCGCAAGTCAAAATAGACTGGAACAAAATCCATGTAATAGTTTTCTTGATCCAAAGGAATGATTTTAAAATAGTATTGTACTAGCGCCAAGCCAAGACCTATAAAATTTCCCCAAAACAATCCTTTGGTAAGTAGTTGAGTTCCAGAAACGATAAATATTTTTCGAATCATCTGATTGGTCGCCCCCAAGCTCTTAAGTATCCCTACCATATTGGTACGCTCCATGATCAATATCAATAAGATAGAAACCATACTAAAACTGGCAACCAATAAAATCAATGTTAAAAAAATATAAACATTTCTGTTCAGTAGTGCCAACCAATCAAATAGCTGCAAGTATTTCTGTTCAATACTCTCTACATACAAGTCAGCAGCAACATGATCAAACAGGGTTGATTGCGCCTCACTGACGTCCTTATTAGGGCCAATAAACACTTCTACGCCACCTACTTGATTGGGTTTCCAATCATTGAGTCGTCTGACTAAATTTAAATCTCCAATGATAAATTTATCATCGAAATCTTCCAAGCCCGTCTCATAAATACCCGTCACACGTAATTTCCTATATCTAGGAGGGTTTTGAACAAAATATACGAGCACTTCATCCTCAAGATCTAACTTTAAAAAATTAGCTATTTTGGTGCTAAGCAAGATTTCAACCGTATAACCCTCTGGCTGAAAAATTGGAAAGTGACCTCGCACCATATTTGAACTAAAAAAGGCCGTATCAAATTGGTGATCTACGCCTTTAAAAACAACCCCTTGTACTTCCTCTTCCGTTTTTAATAATCCTGCTTTAAAGGCATAAGATTGAAAATTTTTAATATACGCTTCTGTCTCTAAAACCTTCAATAAGGTATCATTCATTAAAAAAGAAGCATTTTCAAAGGAGTTAGAATAGGTGTATTTAGTGATTAATAATTGCCCTCCAAAACTATAAATTTTCTCTGAGATAGCTTTCCTAAAACCTCCAAGGATCATAAAAGAGAGCAACAAAGAAAGTACACCCACAGCGATTGAGGTGATGGCCACCCTATGAATAGTCTGAGAAAAAGTACCCTCAGCGTGGTGGGTTATTTTGTTGGCTATAAAAAAATGTAAATTCAATCTGTCCTATTTATTTACAATAATAGATCATCAAACCATTAATTTTACTGCAGAACTTAAAATGTGCTTATTATCTTTGGATAATAAGAAAAAAATGGACCTAGGCTTCTCCTTTTAATGAAATATTTAATCTTAATTGTTGTTTTTAATCTTTTAGGAACCACCTGTGCTAAAAAAGAGAAATGTGAAGTAACTCTTCAATCAGCAAGTTGGTTTAATTGGTTTGGGGGAATACCTGATGTTGGCGGAAGTGATTATTCTTTTAAGTTTCTGACTCAACAATGTGGAGATTTAAAGATAGACTCTGTTTTTATTGATGGACAAAACTTGAAATTTAAAGTAAAACGCACGGAGGATTTTTGGGAAATAACGGCATCAAAAAATATGAAAACCTCTTCAAGTAACCGCAATCATAAAATGTCAAAACCTACCTCTACTAAGATGGTACATTACCCACAGGTTGCCCGAATGGTCTACTCTTTAAATAACAGATCGTCCGAAATTAATATTGATCAATTCACTCAGGGAAAAAATCAATTTCGTCAGTAAATAATATCACATACATTAATCAGACAAACCTATGGGGATGAGAATTGTATTTATGGGTACGCCCGAGTTTGCCGTTGCCTCACTCAAAGCATTGGTCGCCTCAAATCAAGACGTCGTTGGAGTAATTACTGCCCCAGACAGACCGCAAGGACGTGGAAAAAAAGTGGGGGTCTCAGCTGTGAAAGCATTTGCCCTATTGAATGAATTAACGGTTCTACAACCTGATAACTTAAAAGATGGCTCATTTATCAACGAACTGCTAGCACTCAAAGCAGATTTACAAATAGTTGTAGCTTTTAGAATGCTCCCAGAGATTATTTGGTCTATGCCTAAATTGGGTACCTTTAACCTACATGCTTCATTACTACCCCAATACAGAGGAGCAGCCCCCATTAATTGGGCCTTGATCAATGGTGAAATTGAAACGGGAATTACCACCTTCTTTTTAGATAAAAAAATTGATACTGGGAAAATCATATTGCAAGAAAAAGAAGTGATTCAAGAAGATGATGACTTTGGTACGCTTTATGGCAAGTTGATGGTAAAAGGGGCAGCGCTCATTTTAAAAACCATTGCTCTGATCGAAAACGGACAGGCAGCTCCCCTATCGCAGAATGATGAAAACCAGAATCCATCGGCCCCTAAAATATTCAAGAAAGATTGTGAAATAAATTGGGACCAAGAGGCTGATCGCGTCTATAATTTCGTCCGTGGTATGTCACCCTATCCGACCGCTTGGTGTCATCTAAACCATGAAATTCTGAAAATATTTCACGTAAATAAAATGACAACCCGCAATCTGGCTTCTGGAAAGTTTGAAAGTGATGGGAAAAACTATTTGCATTTTGGCACTCAAACTACTGACTTAGCTATTACCTCTTTACAACTCCAGGGAAAAAAAAGAATGACTATTGAGGAATTCTTAAGAGGTTACCATATGAGCTAATTAAACTATCATAACCCATAAATAAATGAAAATATCAATGATCGCTGCCATGAGTACCAACCGTGTAATTGGCATAGACAATGACTTGCCTTGGCATTTGCCTCATGACTTTAAGTTCTTTCAAACTAAAACACTAGGACATCATGTGCTTATGGGACGTAAAAATTATGAATCATTACCTACCAAATTCAGACCACTTCCAAATAGAACTAATCTCATTCTCACAAAAAACAAGAACTATCAAGCTGACGATACTCATATTTTTCATGCACTTGAAAATGCTATCGAATATGCTGAACGCCAGGGTGAACAAGAATTATTTATTATTGGTGGAGGAGAAATTTATAAATTAGCGATCCCCTATGCAGATACTATTTATCTAACGGAAGTCAACGCTTCCCTCAAGGGTCATGCCTATTTTCCTCTTTTTGACAAACAAATTTTCAAAGAAACGCTGCGATCATACCATCCTGCAGATGAGCGACATCTGTACAGCTTTGATTATGTAACTTATCAAAAGACCTAAAGAAAAGACAAAAAAATACAGACGCCTCTAGATAGTTTGACCCTCTTTGTCGTATTCTTTTTTAATTGCGTCAATGACGTCTTTTTCCAAAACTTTTCCACTGGTTCTATTGGTAGCTTGTATCGCGCAATATCTCAAAACATTCAGCATGCTACCCCCAGAAATTTCATATTTATTGGCTATTTTGTCAAAGTCGATGTTTTCAATATCATACATTGAAAAATATTTTTCCCACAGCTTAACCATCATGGATTGATCTGGCTTGGGGAAATAAACAATGCTTTGAAATCTCCTTAAGAAAGCATCGTCAATATTGTCTTTAAAATTAGAAGCCAAAATAGCAATCCCATCAAAGTCTTCAATACGCTGAAGCAAATAAGATACCTGCTGATTGGCAAACATATCATTACTGCTCTGTGTACTCATGCGTTTACTGAATAAAGCGTCGGCTTCATCAAAGAATAAAACCCATCCTTTGTTCTCGGCAATTTTAAAAATATTAGCTAAGTTTTTTTCCGTTTCACCTATAAATTTCGAAACGACTGAGGATAAATCCACCCTGTAAACATCTAGATTTTCACTTTTTCCAAGCAGCGCCGCAGTCATCGATTTACCCGTGCCAGGTGGACCATAAAAAAGAGCTCGATACCCCTTTTTAAGATATTTTCGCAAATCAGCATTTCGCATGATCTCTTTTTCATTATTGATCCAGGTCTTTATATGACCAATATCTTTTAATAATTTGGGCTCAAAAATGGCATCACTCCATTCCAATCGTGTCGTCAAAAGTTGGGCTGGAAAGGTTGGTGAAAATCTGGGCTTGAAAGGTTGATTTAATGTCAAATTAGACAAAAACTCCTTGCTTGCAATCAATTCTCCACTCCAAATAGGCTCATGCTCATTCGTAAATCCTATAGAGATGATATTTTGTTGAGCTAAAACATGTTCCTCTTCAAAGCATTTATATAATTCGAACCTACGTATTAAATCTGAGCCTGCAATTATAAATGCCGAGGTTTCACCTGTGGGTAAAAACCCATTGTGCTTCTCACCTTTAACACCGCCAAATTCCGCATAATATCTATCGTACTGCTTATTTTTAGTAAAAAATATATCAAAAATAGAGGGTCGCAAATGGGGTGCCAAAGCGATAATCATTACCAAACGATCTATTTCCTCTAGTTCATGATGAAGTATGAATTGGGCATAATACGAGTCGTTCTTTTTAAGATCAGGCATTAACGGCAAGTGACCTGTCGTTATTTGCTCGAAATAGTCTTTCAATCTAAAGGATATCGTTTCTTCTAACCATTCCAGCTCTTTAGTTAAAGTCGGTAAACTATTGTTTAAAATTAAGTCCAATTTACAATCATTCTTTTCGACATCCAAGGTAGTTTAACCGTACCAAACCCCCAAGGAAGGCTCTTTAAAAGAATATCTATCGTCTTTTTTTCAACCTCTAATTCCCAAAAATCATCCTTCTCTTCTACAAATCCTTGTCTTACAAAAAACCCTTCTCTCATGGCATCTATTGAAGAGGATTTTAATTTTTGCCAGTTTTGCATCACTCCATTGAGCATCAAGTCTGAGGTTTCCTTTTCTTTTTCTGTCAATTCAATTTGCAAAGGCACAGGCGTGGCTAAATTGATTCCACATAAAATTTTGTTTAGAAGGAGTTCGTGTTCAGGAGTTTCATTAGACCCTGTTACTAAATATTGAATAAGATGTGTGGCTCTTACGGCATCTCCCTCAGTTTTAAATGCCCCTTTATCTGTCATTTCTAACATTTGAAAAAACCTATCTAAATATGGCCAAACAATGACAATTCCAGCATTTTTTATTTCAATACGATGCTCCAGTTTGAGCTCCTCAATCTCTTCATTTAGCTCCAATACGATAGGCAAAGGTTTTGCTTCTAAAACATTTTCTTTCGGAGTGAGCCTATTTTGATTAGGCTTATTCAAGGAAATTATCATTTCCATCAGTTTCTCAGAAATATTCAAATCAGTATAGGCGCGCATGTCAAAATCAAAAGTGATTTGATTTGCTTTTTGAAACTGTTGTAAAAATAAATTCACTAAATCGAATGCGGTAAGATTCATGAACTTGGCATTCAATACGGATTGATAAATAGTTTGATAAAATAACTCATTGACAATCTTTGGTTGAATCGCAGGCCACATCTGAGTAAACAGTTTGATGATATCAGATTTATATGACATCAATTGTTTACTTTCTTTTGGAAATAAAGCTCTGGTAATTAAAAACAAAATATCTTCTTTTTCATTTCTAATGACTCGATTTCTCACCTCGCTATTTTCCATCACAGAAATAATGGCTGATCTTACATCTTCATGTCCCGTATTTAAATAATTTTCAATTTTACGAACAAAAGCTAAATATGATTTAATCAAAAAGGAATAATCAGCAGGCAAAGATCCCGTCGTAATATAGTAAGCCACCACAGCGATGAAATCTTTATTGGGATGATGCTTTACCAAATAAGTATTTGAAGCAAGTATTACTTTTTTATCTAAGTTTATATCATTTAACAGCTTCATAAAAGGGAGAAATTTCATTTCTCCTTCATGCAAAGCCTCACTGGTGATTTTCAATAATTGCTCCTTTACTTTTGGGACAGTAAACGTAGTCTTCTTCGCTAGAAAGGTAACTGAAGATAATATGAATTGATCATGATTGAAGCTTTCGAGATGAGAGAAATATCTGAAAAGAAAAGTAACCCATTCATTTTTTGCTTTTAAATAACCCCATTTCTTGATCAGAATATTCAAATTAACAACGAAGGCACCATGCTGTGGAGACAAAATAAGCAATATCCGATTAACAATCTGAGGTTTCACGATCGGAATGATCTTTTCAAAAACACCATCGGGCCTTTTGAGCATGGATACAGCTTCAATAAAAGATTTTGGATGATCGTTAAGTATTTGATTGGTTAACCTCGTCAAGTTTTCTGACTTAGATAAACCTTGATCATCAAACTCAATGTACCACCATGGGTATTCATCATAGAGAATCAGATGCAATAAGAAATCCATATCCCCTTGCCAAGCAACCTCTTTATTGGAGTAAGTAATGCTGTTCAACTTAGTTGCCTCAAAATAAGTTACTATATCTTCCGATTCCTGAGGTCCTGCAAGATCTAATAGTTCCATTTTACTCAGCTGCATTCCAAGTGACCATTGATCCAATATTTCATCCCAAATAAGCTCATTATTGGACGTGGGGTATTCATGTTGGTGCCTCGTGATAATTAAAACAAAATAATTGGTAAGCACCGATGTCTTTGCAACTGCAGCGAAGGCTTGGGCAAATTTTTCCGCTATTCCATGGGCCTTTGCATGGGCTGAAGGCCTTATACTTTTATATAGAGCAAGGAATTTTTTGTCACCTAAAAATGAGATCAAGTGATCAAGGTTTGAAGACTTTTTGATGAAAATATCAATATTCGTTTTAAAATGATCCCCATCTAATCTGGCCAATTTAATAAGTATTTCGTAAAATCTTTCCACTGAATGAATGGCTGACCAATTAGGAAATGTTCCCGTCATAATTACTGCTTCAACAAGATCATATATATCAAAATGAGCTAAATAATTATCTTTAATACTTGCATATGAAAGTGCGTTTAGCACTGAAATATCTGCTTTTTTAGCTTTTGACAAAGTCAATTTTTTAGTAGCTTCTGATTTTGGAGAAGTCAACTGCGCAATTAATAAGCCAATGAGTGTGTTGAATTCTATTTTTTGATGATTTCTCAATCCTAATAAAATCAATTTAGAGGTGAATTCTATTTTAGAAACTGAAACCCTAAGTACAATACTTCGCCATAAAAGTTCCCATTGTCCCCCATAGTCAGGCATCATCTGGTTAAAATATTGAGGAATTGAATTTTCCGGCAACCGTTCAAATAAACTCATCAAAACTTGTTCAACATCTTTGTCTGCCTTCAATCGAGATATAAAAAATTCCTTCTTGAAATGAAGTATTCTATTGAATGCCTCCTCTGATTCATAAGGAACGATGGCTTCATTAGTCTTTTTACGATCTTTTAAAAAGGCTATGAAGGCATCAACATAATAAATGGTGATCTCATCATGTTTTGGGACCATTAAAAAAACCTCAACCTCATCGGGAATGATAAAAAAGTCAATTTGATCATCCAAAAATTGTAAAAGAGAATCTTGATCAAAATGATCATGTGATAAACCAAAAATTACAGTCAGAACTTCAAGCTCAAACATCGATTGTTGATTGGCTTTTTTAATGGGGATCATGAGCTCATTAAGTGAAACCCCACCGAACTTATAATCTATTAGTCTGATTAAATCTTCTAATGTCTTTTGCTTAAGACCTCTTAAAAAGGTTTTCATTTTGCCAATACTCCGCCGAGCAAGTATTTGCCAAATAGTACTTTGTACCGATAATTGGTGATTAAACTGAATTTCAAATTCCTGAAAATCCAAATAAGAAGTAGCAGCCTCTTTAAACCCTAATTCAATAACTTTTTCCAATAACACTCCAAATGTCCGATACGGATACAAATCAAACGGACTTACCTCCTCTTGATCACCAATATCATTCAAATTCAAAAACTCTTTTTGCAAGGCCGCCCCCTCATTCGACGCTATGATCAAATGTAAAGGGGAAAGAATCGACGTGTATTGATCAAAAAGACCTTCCAAAGAGATGAGGACATCGAAGGACAATAAGCTATAAAATTTATTTAACTCACTCGATTCGATCTCTTTAAAAAATTGGACCGTCAATACACCTTTAACCAACATATCCGAAAAAAAGATCTCAAAGGAAGCCCAACGTTTGAAGGGGGTACTGCTGATATCCCCTTTTTCGATCACCGTGCGTAGTAAAGCCAAGTCTTTGGTGTCCTCTGAAAGCTTTGTTTCTGATTCTGGAGGCATAGCCTGTAATTCCCTTATCAATGTAAGCAACGCGGCTTCATCACCCTTCTTTTCATCAAACACATCCTCAAGTAAAATCAATGCCTCAGAAGACAATAATGCAAAAAACTGACGCACTGTATTGAGGTCGACCTCTTTGAAAAATGCAGCTTGCAAGATATTGCCTGTCAATAGTTCAATAAAAAAGGTCTCAAAGGAAGCCCAACGTTTGAAGGGGGTACTGCTGATACCCCCTTTTTCGATCACCATGCTTAGTAAAGCCAAGTCTTTGGTGTCCTCTGAAAGCTTTGTTTCTGATTCTGGAGGCATCACCTGCAATTCCCTTATCAATGTAAGCAACGCGGCTTCATCACCCTTCTTTTCATCAAACACATCCTCAAGTAAAATCAATGCCTCAGAAGACAATAATGCAAAAAACTGACGCACTGTATTGAGGTCGACCTCTTTGAAAAATGCAGCTTGCAAGATATTGCCTGTCAATAGTTCAATAAAAAAGGTCTCAAAGGAAGCCCAACCTATGAAGGGGGTACTGCTGATCCCTCCTTTTTCAATCACCATGCGTAGTAAAGCCAAGTCTTTGGTGTCATCAGACAACTTTGTATCTGATTCTGGAGGCATCACCTGCAATTCCCTTATCAATGTAAGCAACGCAGCTTCATTACCCTTCTTTTCATCAAACACATCCTCAAGTAAGATCAATGCCTCAGAAGACAATAATGCCAAAAACTGACGCACTGTATTGAGGTCGA